>NZ_JAFCUB010000001.1:130273-277755 GCF_049896325.1 Caulobacter sp. DWP3-1-3b2 | reverse complement strand
GGCCGAAGCCGCTCCAGTCGTCGATCACGCTCAGGCCTTCGCTGTCGCGCGGCACAAACGCGAGTTGCTGCACGCCCTGTTCATCCACCACCGACGTGGGAATGCGTTGGGCGTAGATCAACCTCTATAGCGGCCAGAAGCCGGCCCAGCTGTTCCAGGCCACGGCCACGGCCCAGTCCGCGCCCAATGTCGACTTCAGCGCCCCGCCGGCCCCGACGGTGAACACCGGGCCCGCGCCGGCCCCGGCCCAGTAAATTGCTTTCTTATTTCCACTCATCCCGGCGAAGGCCGGGACCCAAGCCGAGTCTCCGATCGGAGCGCCGCGTCACAACTGCCCGCCCGGCTTGGGTCCCGGCCTTCGCCGGGATGAAGGGATTTATGGGCGCGCTTTTGGCGGCGCTCGCCCTGCTGGCCGGACCGGCGCTGGCCGCCCCTACCTTCCCGGCCCTGAGTGGCCGTGTCGTCGATGCCGCCAATGTCCTGTCGCCCCAGGTCGAGACCGAGCTGACCACCAAGCTGCAGGCCCTCGAACAGACAACCGGCCGCCAGTTGGTGGTGGTCACTCTGCCCAGCCTCCAGGGCTACGACATCGAGGACTATGGCTACCAGTTGGGCCGGGCCTGGGGCATCGGCGAGAAGGGCAAGAACAGCGGCGTCATCCTTCTGGTCGCCCCCACCGAGCGCAAGGTGCGCATCGACGTCGGCTACGGCCTGGAGCCAATCCTCACCGACGCCCTGTCCAGCGTCATCATCCAGAGCGCGGTCCTGCCGAAGTTCAAGGCCGGCGACCTGCAGGGCGGGATCGTCGACGGGACCGACGCCGTCATCCAGCAACTGGCCCTGCCCGAGGACGAAGCCAAGGCGAAAGCCCAGCAGGCCTTCGACGTGCCGGCCACCGAGCGGTCGAGCGGCGGCGGGTCGATCTGGCCGCTGATCATCGGCCTGTTCCTCGTCGTCTTCATCGTTAGCCGCCTGTTCCGAGGCCAGCGCGGTGGCCGGTCGTCCGGCCTGGGCGGCGCCCTGCCGTGGATCATTCTCAACGGCCTGCTGAGCGGCGGCGGAGGCCGAGGCGGCGGCGGCGGCGGCGGCGGCGGCGGCGGCTTCTCGGGCGGCGGCGGATCGTTCGGCGGCGGCGGATCGTCGGGGAGCTGGTGATGAAGACCCTTTCAGAAGCCGACCAGGCCCGCATCGCCCAGGCCGTGGCCGAGGCCGAGAAGACCACGGCCGGCGAAATCTTTTGTGTGCTGGCTCCCGAGGTCGGCGACGACCGCCAGCCGCCGCTGATCTGGGCGTTCGGCGCGGCGCTTCTTCTGCCGGCCCTGGCCCTGTTGGCCGGCTTCCGGCCCGAAATGCTGACCCGGCTGTTCGGCGGCTGGACCGTGGGACACGCCGCCGCCCATGACGCGGCGATCCTGTCGGCCCTGCTGACCTATGCCGCCCTGCAGGCGGCGACCTTCGGGGTCGCGGCCCTGATCCTGGCCATACCGCCCGTTCGCCGCGCCTTGAGCCCCGCCTCGGCCAAGGCGGCCCGCGTGCGCCAGGCGGCCATGGACTATTTCGTGGCCAAGGACCTGCACCTGACCCGCGACCGCACCGGCGTGCTGATCTTCGCCGCCCTGGCCGAGCATCGCGTGGAAGTGATCGCCGACGAGGGCATCTATGCGCTCGCGCCGAACGCCGTCTGGGACGCGGTGGTCGCCGACCTGACAGCCGGCCTCAAGCGCGGGGCGATCGCCGATGGCTTCGTGGCCGCCGTGGCGCGCACTGGCGCGATCCTGGCCGCTCACGTCCCGCCGCGTCCTGGCGACAGTAATGAGCTGCCAGACAGCTTGACGGTTCTGCCGCACTAAACGCCAAAGCACGCCTTCCCCAAGCGTCATCTTTCCCCCGCCCAAATCCGAGTCTAGGGTGGCCACAAATTCAAACTAACGTTTAAAGGGGAGTGCGCCCAATGCGCGAAGCGGTCATCGTCTCTTACGCTCGTACCGGTCTGGCCAAGTCGGCCCGCGGCGGCTTCAACAACACCCACGGCGCGGCCATGGCCGGCCACGCCATCCAGCACGCGGTGTCGCGCGCCGGCCTCGAAGGGGCCGAGGTCGAGGACGTGGCCCTGGGCTGCGGCGGTCCCGAGGGCGCCACCGGCATGAACGTCGCCCGCAACGCCGCCATCTGGGCCGGCCTGCCGGTCACCACCTCGGGCCAGACCATCAACCGCTTCTGCTCGTCGGGCCTGCAGGCCATCGCCACGGCCGCCAACTATGTCCGCAACGACGGCGCCAATGTCGCGATCGGCGGCGGCGTCGAGTCGATCTCGCTGGTGCAGGGCGGCGGTCACATGAACCGCTTTCACATCACCGAAGAAAAGCTGATGCGCGAGAAGCCGGCCCTGTGGATGGCGATGATCGACACCGCCGACATCGTCGCCAAGCGCTACAATATCAGCCGCGAATACCAGGACGAATACGCCCTGCGCAGCCAGCAGCGGATCGCCGCCGCCCAGGCCAGCGGCCTGTTCGACAACGAGATCGTGCCGATGGCCACCAAGATGAAGGTGGTCGACAAGGTCACCAAGGAAGAGAGCCTCGTCGACTACGTGGTCACCAAGGACGAGTGCAATCGTCCCGAAACCACCCTGGAAGGCCTGGCCAGCCTGAAGCCGGTGATGGGCGACGGCAATTTCGTCACCGCCGGCAACGCGTCGCAACTGTCGGACGGCGCCGCCGCCGTGGTGATCATGGACGCCAAGGAAGCCGCCCGTCGCGGCCTGGAGCCGCTGGGCCTGTTCAAGGGCTTCGCCGTCGCCGGCTGCGAGCCTGACGAGATGGGCATCGGCCCGGTGTTCGCCGTGCCCCGTCTGCTGGAGCGCCATGGCCTGAAGGTCGACGACATCGACCTGTGGGAGTTGAACGAGGCCTTCGCATCGCAGTGCCTCTACAGTCGCGACCGCCTGGGCATCGATCCCGAGAAGTACAACGTCAATGGCGGCTCCATCGCCATCGGCCACCCCTTCGGCATGACCGGCGCCCGCTGCGCCGGCCACCTGCTGCTGGAGGGCAAGCGTCGCGGCGCCAAGCTGGGCGTGGTGACCATGTGCATCGGCGGCGGCATGGGCGCGGCGGGGCTGTTCGAGATCTTCTAGCCAGGGCGGGAACAACGATCGGGAACAGGCCGACGGGCATGTTCCCGATCCGTGAAAACGACGCCGCCGGGTTCGCGCCCGGCGGCGTTTTGCGTTTGGCTGTTCAAACCAAGGCCTGTCTCGTCAAGAGGAGAAGGCCGCGCGAGCGCAATTTTCCGGGGCGCGGCGGCGACCCTTGAACGCCGGATAATCGCAACCATCTTTGTTGCCGATCGACCATCCAACGTGGCCGAGGCACCTTCAGGACTCGCCGCCATGGCCGCCATCAAGTCGCTGTTCGCCCTGCTCGCCGTCGCCGCCGTGTCGATCGGCTTGCTGCTGCCGGTCCCCGGCGTCCACAAGGACGTCAACATGCAGGGCCGGTACGAGCTGATGGACGTGGCGAACTAGGCTCGCCGGCGCCTAGGGCTGCTGGGCCGCCAGCGCCGCCGGCCGATCCGCGCAGCCTTTCAGCACCTCGCCATTCAGCGTCGCCTCGGCGCGATAGGCGTATTTTCGATCCGACATGCCGTCCGAACAGGCCTCGGGCGTCAGCTTGATGACCATGTGGCCCACGCCCCACGCGCCGACGTCGTCCTCGACCTTCACGCCGGTGTTGGCCGCGGTGACCTCCGACTGATCGGGGCGCGACAGGCTCAAGCCGTCGGCCCTGATCTTTCCGCCCCAGAACGGCTCGGTCCCCACCAGGTTGAAGTCGCCGGAGAAGTCCGGGCCGGGCGGGGCTGTGGCTGGCGCATCGGCCGGAGCCGAGGACGCGCCCTCGGACGCCCCCATCGGCGCCTCACCGCACGCCGCAAGCAACAGGATCGAGCAAACGGCGACGGTGGGACGAAGCATGGTGGCGCTATCCTCATTGGGCCAGCTCACGCTAGACTCCTCCGCGATGAATCGGAACGGCTCTCCTACCTTCTACGAATTCTTCGCCGGCGGCGGCATGGCGCGCCTGGGCCTGGGCGAGGCCTGGACCTGCGCCTTCGCCAACGACTTCGACCCCGTGAAGGCGAAGACTTATCGCGAGAATCACGCAGACGCCGGCTCTTCCAATGGCGAGGGGCACTTCCACGAAGGCGACGTCTGGAAGATTGCGCCGGCCGACCTGCCCGGACAAGCCGACCTCGCCTGGGCCTCCAGCCCCTGCCAGGACTTCAGCCTGGCCGGGGCCCGCGCCGGTCTGCAAGGCGGCCGCTCCTCGGCCTTCTTCGGGTTCTGGAGGCTGATGGAGGCGCTGAGCGCTGAAGGTCGCGGCCCCGACACCGTGGTGGTCGAAAACGTGGTGGGCCTGCTGACCTCGCATGGCGGCGCCGACTTCACCACCCTGTGCCGGGCGCTGTCCGAGCAAGGCTACCGCTTTGGTGCGCTGGAGATCGACGCGGCGCGGTTCACACCCCAGTCACGGCCCCGGGTGTTCGTGATCGCCACGCGGCTGCCGGTCGAGGGCCTGTCCGGCGAGAGCGCCTTCCACACCCGCGCCGTGCGCGAAGCCCATGCCCGCCTGCCCGCCGATTTGCAGGGCGCCTGGACCTGGTGGGGCCTGGCTGCGCCGCCGGCCCGCAATACCGACCTGGCCGCCGTGCTTGAGACCGACGACCACATGGCCTGGCGAACCGACGTGGCCACCCGGACCCTCCTCGACCTGATGGCCCCAGCCCATCGCGCAGCCGTCGAGGCTCGCAGGGCCTCGGGCGAACGCGCGGTCGGCGCGGTGTTCAAGCGCATGCGCGGCGGCGAGCAGCGGGCCGAGGTGCGGTTCGACGGCCTGGCCGGCTGCCTGCGCACCCCGCGCGGCGGCTCCTCGCGCCAGACCCTACTGGTGATCGACCGGGGACAGGTCCGTTCGCGTCTTATCAGCCCCCGTGAGGGCGCCCGGCTGATGGGTCTGCCCGACAGCTATCGTCTGCCCAGGAGCCAGACCGCCGGCCTGCATGTGATCGGCGACGGGGTGGCGGCCCCGGTGGTGCGTTGGCTGGCGGAACAGCTTCTGACCCCGCTCGTCCTCAGGAAATCTGCGCGCCTCGCCGCCGAATGACCCGCTGACACGCCAAATCCCACGGCCTAAGGTGGGTTAAACCCAGGGCCGGCCCCAAACCTCCGACAGCGAGACTTCCCATGGACGACGCCTCCTCGACCTACGACGCAGCGCGGTTCAAGCGCAGCGGCCGCGGCAAGATTTACGACTCGATCCTCGATACGGTGGGCGACACGCCGCTGGTGCGCCTGCCCAACCTGACCGCCGAGCTGAAGCCCCAGGGCACGGTCGTGGCCAAGCTGGAATTCTTCAACCCGCTGGCCTCGGTCAAGGACCGGATCGGCGTGGCCATGGTCGAATATCTGGAGGCCAAGGGCCTGCTGCAGCCGGGCGGCGTCATCGTCGAGCCGACCAGCGGCAATACCGGCATCGCCCTGGCCTTCGTGGCCGCCGCCAAGGGCTACAAGCTGACCCTGGTCATGCCCGAGAGCATGTCGATCGAGCGCCGCAAGATGCTGCTGCTGCTGGGCGCCAAGCTGGAGCTGACCCCGGCCGAGAAGGGCATGCGCGGCGCCGTAGCTCGCGCCCAGGAGATCATCGACGCTACCCCAGGCGCGGTGATGCCCCAGCAATTTGAAAACACCGCCAACCCGTTGATCCACCGCGTCTCGACGGCGGAAGAGATCTGGAACGACACCGCCGGCGCCGTGGACGCCGTGGTCTCGGGCGTCGGCACCGGCGGCACCATCAGCGGCATCGGCCAGGTGCTGAAGGCCCGCAAGCCGGGCCTGAAAATGGTGGCGGTCGAACCGGAAGCCTCGGCAGTGCTGTCGGGCGGCGCGCCCGGTCCGCACAAGATCCAAGGCATCGGCGCCGGCTTCGTGCCGGGCATCCTGGATCGCGGCGTGATCGACGAGATCATCCAGGTCAGCAACGACGACAGCTTCGCCATGGCCCGCAAGGCGGCCGCCACCGAGGGCCTGCCGGTCGGCATCAGCTCGGGCGCGGCCCTGACGGCGGCTTTCGACCTGGCGATGCGCGACGAGTACGCCGGCAAGCTGGTGGTGGCGATCATCCCGAGCTTCGCCGAGCGCTACCTCTCGACCGCGCTGTTCGAGGGACTCTGATCTGACCCCGGGGGCGACGGTCGTCTGTCGCCCCCGCGCGTTACAAGGCCATGACCGCCACGACCACCGACGTTTATGACGCCGCCAAGCGCTCGGCGGTGATGGCGCGGGTGAAGAGCACCGGCACCAAGCCCGAGCTGCTGATCCGCCGGATCCTCACCGACCTGGGCGCGCGGTACCGCCTGCACCGAAAGGACCTGCCGGGCTCGCCCGACGTGGTGATGCCAGGACGCCGGCTGGCGATCTTCGTGAATGGCTGTTTCTGGCACGGGCACGACTGCGCGCGCGGGTCGCGAGTTCCCAAGGCCAATCGCGACTACTGGGTCGCCAAGGTGGCGCGCAACGTGGCGCGCGACCAGCGGAACCTCACTGACCTGACGGCGGATGGCTGGCGGGTGGAGACGGTGTGGGAGTGTCAGATGAAGGATCGGGAGGCGTTGGAGGGCAGGTTAGCGGAGGTGCTCAAGAAATCCTCCTCCTGTGGGGGAGGATTTGATTAAGCCGCCGCCGCGCTTATCACCCCCGCCGACAGCACTTCACTGAGCGCCGTATAGAGCTGGCTGGGGTCGATCGGCTTGGCGACGTGGGCGTTCATGCCAGCGGCGTGGCAGGCTTCCCAGTCTTTCGGCGTGGCGGAGGCGGTGACGGCGATCACCGGGATGTCGCGGTTGGGACCTTCGCTCGCCCGCAGTTGCCGGGTGGCGTCGCGGCCGCCCATGCCGGGCATGTAGATGTCCATCAAGATGACGTCGAACATTTCGGACTGCAGCAGCTCCAGGGCCCGCTCGCCGGATTCGGCCAGGGTGGGCTGGATGTCGAAGGATTGCAAAACCAGCTCGATGGCCCGGCGGTTGACCACGTGGTCGTCGACCACCAGCACCCGGGCGCCAGCGATCGAAGCGCCGGCGACGCGGTCGTCCGCGCGCTCGGCCGCTTCGACGCGGATTTCCAGCCGGAACTTTGAACCCTTGCCGGGCTTGCTGGTCACCGTCAGGTCGCCGCCCATCAGGCGCGCCAGCTCGCGGCTGATCACTAGGCCAAGGCCCGAGCCGCCATGCTCGCGCACCACGGCCGAGGCCAGTTGGTCGAACGGCGTGAACAGCCGGTCCAGTTGCTCTTCGCTCAGGCCAGGCCCGGTGTCGGCGACCACGACCTCGAAGATCAGCGCCTCGCCGTCTTCGCGCGCGGCCAGGCGCACGGTGACCGCGCCGCGCGGCGTGAACTTGATGGCGTTGGACAGCAGGTTGTTGAGTACCTGGCGCAGGCGCATGGGATCGCCGGCCACCCAACGCGGCAGATGCGCCGCGCCCTCGACCCGCAGACGCAGGCCCTTCTTTTGGGCGTCGGGGCGCCAAAGGCGCAGGGTGTCGGCCATCGATTGGCGCAGGTCGAACGGGACCTTTTCGACACCCATCCGTCCCGCGTCGAGACGCGACAGGTCCAGCAGGTCATTGAGCAGGGTGCGCATCATGGCGCCGGCGTCGCCGATCAACTGGGCGTGGGTCTTGGAGGCCGCGTCGGGCACGTCGCTGTGCAGGCGCGCGGCGCCGGCCAGGATGGCGCTGATCGGGGTGCGCAGCTCATGGCTGATCATCGCCACGAAGGCCGACTTGGCCGCCACGGCTTCCTCGGCCTCGTGCCGCCGACGCTCGGCCTCGTCCTTGGCGGCGGCCTCGGCATTCATGGCCTTCTCCAGGGTGCGGCCCGCCACCGCGACCGAGATGATCAGCAGGATGACGCCGAACCACAGGGCGTTGGCCAGGGGGGCGCCGGGATTGGCGGCCCTGGCCACGAACGGCACGATCATCAGATAGATCAGGTGGGGCGCGGCGGCCGAGATCGTCGCCGACCTCAGGCTGCTGTTGACGACGATGACATTGAGCAGGGCCCCGGCCAGCAGCAGGCCGCCCAGGGTGGGGGCGAAGCGCTCGTGCGAGGCGAACAGCGGCAAAGCGAGAAAACCGAAGATCGCCGAGGTGACGACCGGCATGATCCCCACCGCGATCCGCCGCCAGCCCTGGAAGCCGACCCCGGGATGCTTGATCGCCGCCTGGATCAGAAAAAGCTCCACCAGTTGGGCGCTCGCATAGACGCCGGCCCAGACCCAGGTCCAGGCGGCGCCGATGAAGACGTGCAACATCAGGGCGATCATCACGGTGGCGAGCACGCGCAGATAAACGTTGCCCCGCCGCGCGATCGCCGCCCGCACCTCACCCGACTGATGTTCGTTGATGCTCACGCCGCCCCCGGGTGATCCCGCGACCCCCGTCGCGCGATGGACCTAGCTCATAGCATAGAACGCTTTGACTAAGAGGGGATGAAAGCCGGCGTCTCATCGGCGCGACTGTTGGCGCGTGGCGACCGAAACCAACCTGCTACGTTGCCCAACAGGGGCTTTTTGACCGCGAGCGCGACATAGGGTGAGATTCGCGACCGTTCCTTGTCCCGTGGTTCCAGACGGCGTGGCCGGGCGGACGCCGAACTTTCTCTGCAGCGACAACGGGTCGCAGCCTTAGATCTGCATCAGCTTAGGCCGCGCCCCGGCGCCGGAGACAAGGGTGAGGGCCGACCCGGGCAGGTCCAGGGTCTTGGCGAGGAAGACCAGTAGGCCAGCGCTAGCGGCGCCCTCGACGGGCGGGGCGGCGACCCGCACCTTCAGATAGGGTCGTCCGCCGGCCTCGACCACTCAGCTGTCGACGCCGCTCTATCGCCGCGCGGGGTTTGTCCGCCCGGCGATGTGTGGCTAGCCCAGGACGAGGAGCGGCGGGGCCAGATAGACGTTGAACAGGATGCGGATCACCGTCAGGGCCAACCAGGCGACGACCGGGCTGAAGTCGATGCCCCCGAGCGGCGGGACCACGCGCTGGATCGGACGCAGCACCGGGTCGGTGACTCGCTCCAACATGCTCAGCACCTGGAAGACAAAGTGGTTGCGGGTGTTGATGATGTCGAACTGCACTAGCCAGCCGACGATCGCCCTGGCGAAGATGAAGAAGATGGCCATGCCGATAACGGTATTGACCAACCAGACGATAGCCGAGCCCATGGGCGTTCCCTACGTGACGTTATAGAGACGCATGTAGCCCTTCGGCCGTATCGCGCCAAGGACGCAACACCGTGCTTGACGCATAAGCCGCCCCGCCGTATTCCCCCGCTTCCTTGGGGCCGTAGCTCAGATGGTAGAGCGCCTCGTTCGCAATGAGGAGGTCAGGGGTTCGATTCCCCTCGGCTCCACCAAGGACTGCTCTTAAGATACGAATTCTACTCAGCAACTCCATGCCAGGCGCTGCGCGATCTCACAGATTTCCCCTCATTTTTATCGCGCTAGAGTGACACCTCATGCGGCGGTTTGGAGCGGATAGGGGCCGGCGCCGTTCATCCATTGAGCTTGGCCGCGCAGCTTGGATTTAGTACCTTATAGACGAGCAGACACCTTTTCCTGATGCGCGGTCCCTCCAGGTTCGGGACGCTATCTCTGGCGCGCGCGCCACCATGGGCGGAACGGCCGTCACGAATTGTCGCGGGCGTCGATGCTTTGCAGCCATTGAAGCCAAGGCGCGAGGACAGGGGCCGGCACGGTGACCACCGATCTTCTCTGGACGTTCGTCGCCTTGGCGCTGGCCCCCTGCATCGGGAGCTTCGCCGGCTACGGCGCCCTGGCCGCGATCGCGGTCGCCTACGAGAAGCTGCGCGGCCGGCAGGCATGGGGGACCGCGATCCGCGCCTCCTGGGCGCGATCGGCGCGTGGGTCGGATGGGGCGGACTGCCCTCGGTCTTGGTCTGGGCCTGCGGCGCCGGACTGGGCTTGGCGGCGTCGACATGACGCATCGTGGACAGAGGAGGCCTCGAACGGCCGATCCGCACACCTGTGGATTTCCACAGGCGCGTTGCCACTTCCTTCGGATGGCAGTCGCCCTTGCTCGACGCTGCGGCGCGCCTGTTACGCAGCGACAACCGAAACAAAGAGGCTGCGCTGCTCCATTTCAAGCCTGTTCTCCAATGACGCTGTATTGGTAACGGATTCGACGGGTCCGGATCGCGCCGAGGATGCGCTCGATCTCGACGAAGGTTAGTTCGAACTCAGCGTGCCGTTGGCGACGCAAGTGTCCGCACAGGGGATCGTACTTGGCCATCCAGCCAGCATGACCGAACGCGCCATGCTCCCTAGGAGCGCCACTCGGCCGCAATGGTGGGCGAACGTGACTGACCCCGACACGACCCATGTTCAGCGCAAGGCCTGGCGCGAGGCGGGCTACGACGCCTTCCCTCGTCGGCGGGGATCGCGTGAGGTTTAGGCGATCGGGTCAGCGAGGCCCGGCGGTTCAGCATCCTCCCTCCTAGCTTCTCGCCCGCCGGTCGGCCGAACGCATCGCTGTCTGTTCGGTCTGGACAAGGCCCGCGCGGCGCCCGACCGTCCCTCGTCGGGGGCAGGGCCCAGGCTTGAGGGGTCTGTCGTGCATATTCATAAATTCCTGCTGATGACGACGGCCTGCCTGGCCCTGGCTGGCTCGGCCCTGGCGGCGCCCGGGACCGACCTGGCCCGCCAGCGCGCCATCGCCGCCCGGGTCGAGATCGTCCGCGACGACTGGGGGATCGCCCATGTCCACGGCAAGAGCGACAGCGATGCGGTGTTCGGCATGGTCTATGCCCAGGCCGAGGACGACTTCAACCGCGTCGAGACCAACTACCTGACCGCCTTAGGCCGCACGGCCGAGGCGCCCGTGGCGTTGGGGGGCGGCGAGAAGGCGGTCTGGCAGGACCTGCGGATGAAGCTGTTCGTCGATCCGGCCGACCTTCAGGCCCGCTACGCCGCCAGCCCGCCCTGGCTGAAGGCGCTGATGGCCGCTTGGGCCGACGGGCTCAACTTTTACGTGGCCACCCATCCGACCACCAAGCCCAAGGTCATCACCAATTTCGAGCCGTGGATGGCGCTGAGCTTTACCGAAGGCAGCATCGGCGGCGATGTCGAGCGGATCTCGCTGGGCGAGCTGGAGGCGTTCTATGGCAAGCCCGTCGCCTTGGCCGAGACGCGGGCCCGAGAGGTCGCAGACGCCATGGCCTTCAAGGAGCCGACCGGCTCCAATGGGATCGCCATCGCGCCGTCGATCACGCAGGACGGCCACGCCCTTCTGCTGATCAACCCGCACACCTCGTTCTTCTTCCGCTCCGAACTCCAGATGACCAGCGACGCGGGGCTGAACGCCTATGGCGCGGCGACCTGGGGGCAGTTCTTCATCTATCAGGGCTTCAACGCCCATGCCGGCTGGATGCACACCTCCAGCACCGTCGATGTGGTGGATGAGTTTGCCGAGACGATTCAGAAGAAGGACGGCAAGCTGGTCTACCGCTATGGGACCGAGGAACGCCCAGTGACGGCAGCGACCGTCGAGGTCCCCTACAGGACCGCCAATGGTTTGCTGGCCAAGAAGACCTTCACCACCTACCGCACCCATCACGGTCCGATCGTCCGCGCCCAGGACGGCAAGTGGATCGCCTTCGCCATGATGTACCGTCCGGTCGAGGCGCTGCAGCAGTCCTATCTGCGCACCAAGACCAGCGACTATGCCAGCTTTCTCAAGGTGGCCGAGCTCAAGGGCAATTCGTCGAACAACACCCTGTTCGCCGACGACAAGGGCGAGATCGCCTATCTGCACCCGCAGTTCATTCCTCAGCGCGACGACCGCTTCGATTACACCAAGCCGGTCGATGGCGCCGACCCGGCCACGGACTGGAACGGCCTGCACACGCTGTCCGAAGCGCCGCATATGAAGACCCCACCCAATGGCTGGCTGATGAACACCAATAACTGGCCCTATTCGATGGCCGGCCCCTACAGCCCCAAGCAAGCCGACTTCCCGCGCTACATGGACACCGTGGGCGAGACACCGCGGGGCGTCCACGCCACCCTGGTGCTGAGCGGCCGCAAGGACTTCACCCTGCCCGGCCTGATCGCCGCAGCCTATGACCCCTATCTGACCGCCTTCGCCGAACTGATCCCGACGCTGGCCAAGGCCTATGACGCCACGCCCGACGGCGATCCGACCAAGGCCCGCCTGGCCGCGCAGATGGCGGCGTTGAAGGGCTGGGATTACCGGTGGTCGGCCACCTCGACCGAGACCTCACTGGCGGTCTTCTGGGGCGAGGCCCTGTGGGCGAAGTCGGCGGCCGAGGCCAAAAAGCAGGGCATATCGGCCTACAAGGCCATGGCCGAGGCGACGCCCGCCCAGAAGCTGGCGGCCCTGGCGGAGGCCTCGGATCGCTTGACCGCCGACTTCGGCGACTGGCGCACGCCCTGGGGCCAGATCAACCGCTTCCAGCGCAACGATGGGGCCATCGTCCAGACCTTCGACGACGCCAAGCCCTCGATCCCTGTGCCCTTCGCCTCGGCCCAATGGGGCTCGCTGGCCTCGTTCGGGGCCAAGCGCTATCCGGGGACCAAAAGGTACTACGGGACCAGCGGCAACAGCTTCGTGGCGGCGGTGGAGTTCGGCCCCCGCGTCAAGGCCATGGCCGTTTCGGCGGGTGGCGAGAGCGGCGATCCGGCCTCGCCCCACTTCGCCGACCAGGTCCCGCGCTATGCCGGCGGCGACCTGCGGGAGGTCTATTTCTATCCCGACCAGCTGGCGGGTCACACTGAGCGCCGCTACCGGCCAGGCGAAACGCGTTGACAACTTCGACTTGAGTTTGCCGCCTTAACAGCTCATGATGGCAACTTCACAGGGGTTGCTCATGCTCGGCGCTGATGGATTCCGGATGGCCCTGGTCGGCTGCGCGGCGCTGGTCCTGGCCAGTTGCGCCGTGTTCGCCCCGCCTTATGACGCCACGCTCGACCAGAAGACCACCACCGCCTACGAGGGCGTGGCCAGGCTGGCGGCCGAGGCCGAGATGGGCCTCTACCAGGACAAGGCCACCTATACCGGCAAGATCGGAACCTATGCCGACATCCAAGCCGCCCTGGCTGTGGCGGCTATCCGCGCCGGCTCCGCGCCGGTCGGCGGCAAGCCGGCGGGGCAGGCGCGAGACCTGACGGTGAGTTTTCTGAAGGGCTGCAGCGGCCAGGTCTCGGGCCTGGCGACCCTTCACAAGACCTTCGGTATCGTCACCGGCACGGGGGCGACGACGGCGATGATGGTCAGCTGCGACCAGGCGGCCAAGGCCGTCGGCGCGATGAAGAACTAAGGCGGGCTCCGATGACCGACTTCGCGTCCCTCGACATCGACAGCGTCGATCAGCTGGTCTCCGTGCTCGAAGATGAGCTGGGCGGCGTCTCGACCCAGTGGTGGAACGCCAACAAGGCCGTGGTCGCCGGCTATCTGCGCAGCCTGGCCGAGGCGACGATGCAGACCCGGACCGCCCTGTTCAATCAGCAGATCCCGCCCGAAGCGGCCGACATGATCATCCACAACCAGGAACTGGCCTTCAACCAGACCCTGCAGTTCACGAAGTTCACGACCCTGGTGTTGGCGCAGCAGCTCCTGAACGCGGCGTTCAAGGTGATCGGCTGGGTGATCTTCAACAAGACGGGGATTAACCTGGCGCCCAACCTGGTGCAGCCGACGGATAGCGCCGGCGGCTGAGGCGCGCCCTCTCCCTCTCCCAGAGGGAGAGGGAGAGGGCGCAGACGTTCGATCTATGCCCGAACCCGGCCTAGCCTTCGCGCTGGTCGCGCTTGGCCAGCACCCGCAGGCGCAGGGCGTTGAGCTTGATGAAGCCGCCGGCGTCGCGGTGGTCGTAGGCGACCTTGCCCTCTTCGAAGGTGACCAGGTCCTGATCATAGAGACTGTAAGGGCTTGTCCGGCCGATGATCGAGACATTGCCCTTGTAGAGCTTGACCCGCACCTGGCCGGTGACCTTGGCCTGGCTGTAGTCGATGGCCGCCTGCAGCATCTCGCGTTCGGGGGCGAACCAGAAGCCGTTGTAGACGAGCGATGCGTACTTCGGCATCAGCTCGTCCTTCAGGTGCATCGAGCCGCGGTCGAGGGTGATGCTCTCGATGCCACGGTGAGCCGCCAGCAATATCGTGCCGCCTGGGGTCTCGTAGACGCCGCGCGACTTCATGCCGACGAAGCGGTTCTCGACCAGGTCCAGCCGACCCACGCCGTTGTCGCGGCCCAGTTCATTGAGCTTGGTCAGCAGGCTGGCTGGTGAAAGCGCCACGCCGTCGATGGCGACCGGGTCGCCCTTCTCGAAATTGATGGTGAAGACGTGCGGCTTATCGGGCGCGTCTTCTGGCGCAATGGTGCGCATGTGGACGAATTCGGGAGCCTCGACGGCCGGATCTTCCAGCACCTTGCCCTCGGACGAGGAGTGCAGAAGGTTGGCGTCGACGCTGAACGGCGCCTCGCCGCGCTTGTCCTTGGTGATCTGGATCTGGTGCTTCTCGGCGAAGTCCAGCAGGGCCTCGCGCGACTTGAAGTCCCACTCGCGCCACGGGGCGATCACGTGGATGTCGGGCTCGAGCGCGTAATAGCCGAGCTCGAAACGGACCTGGTCATTACCCTTGCCGGTGGCGCCATGGCTGACCGCGTCGGCGCCGACCTTGCGGGCGATCTCGATCTGCTTCTTGGCGATCAGCGGCCGGGCGATCGAGGTGCCCAGCAGATACTGGCCCTCATAGACCGTGTTGGCGCGGAACATCGGGAAGACGTAGTCGCGCACGAACTCCTCGCGCACGTCCTCGATGAAGATGTTCTCCGGCTTGACGCCTGCGGCCAGGGCCTTGGCCCGCGCCGGCTCGATTTCCTCGCCCTGGCCCAGGTCGGCGGTGAAGGTCACGACCTCCGCGCCATATTCGGTCTGCAGCCACTTGAGAATGATCGAGGTGTCGAGACCGCCCGAATAGGCAAGCACGACCTTCTTCACGGGCTTGGCGGCCATGGGCGGGAGTCCTTTTAGAAAAACACAAAAGTCGGAGAAACAAGGCTCGCGGGGGCGTTTAGCGCGGTTTCGCGACGATTGAAACGCTAGCGTTGGCGCCAGACGCTCAGAGCTTGATCTGGCCTTCCTCGGCCAGTTGGTTGAGCGCGCGGCGGACCTGGGTCAGGTGGACCACCGCGAAGATCGCCGCCAGGATCGCCCGCACGCACAGCAGGATGATCGCCACGTCCAGCCCCGCCGGCTTGCGGCTCTCGGCCATCAGCCACAGGTTGAGCAGGAAGGTCGCGGCCGGCAGGGCGATCAGCGCCGCCCCGCGCGAGGCCCGCCACACCGTGGCCCCCGCCGGCGACCACAGCACCGGAAGCTTGACGTCCTTGCCGATCTTGCCCCAGGCCATCCGCGAGGCCCCGGCCATGATCGACAGCGACAGGATCCAAAGCACGTCGCCGATGACCCCCAAGAGGTTCACGAGCGTGTCTCAGCACGACGGGCTCTTTGGCGCTTGACCGCCGCAAGCCATCCCGCTTGCATGAAGACTGTCCCAAACAGCCAAAAAATCACAAAGCCTGACGCGAGATCGAACGCCCCATCCTCACGGACGAAAGCAGGGATCAGGCCTCCACCCAGAACAGCCATCGAGAGCGGCCCCCAGATGTGAAGCCGGGAATTCTTTCGCGTGCACGATCCCCACTGGCGTGTCTGAATTTCCTCGAAGGGCTTGGTCAGACGCCACGCCTTGCCCGCCAGCATGGCGCACGCCGCAACGACCGCGACCCAAACGCCTAGCAGGATCGCGCCTGCGGTCATCTAGACCGTCACCTGGGCGCCCAGCTCGACCACCCGGCCCGGCGGGATCTTGAAGAAGTCGGTCGGATTGGCGGCGTTCTTCATCAGGAAGATGAAGATCCGGTCCTGCCAGAGCGGCATGCCGCTATTGGCCGACGGCACGATCGAGCGGCGGCCCAGGAAGAAGCTGGTGGCCATGATGTCGAACTTCAGCCCCTGCTGCTTGCGCAACAAGGCCAGGGCCTTGGGCACATTGGGGCTTTCCATGAAGCCGTAGAAGATCTCGACCTTCTTGAAATCGGCGTTGATCGCCTGGGTGCGGATGCGGTCGTCCTCGGCCACCCGGGGGGTCTCGGCGGTACGGACGGTCAGCACCACATTGCGCTCATGCAGCACCTTGTTGTGCTTGAGATTGTGCATCAGCGCGACCGGGGTCATGTCAGGATCTGAGGTCAGGAAGATCGCCGTGCCGGGGCAGCGGTGCGGGGCGCGGGCCCGCAGGATCTCCATCAGGTCGACCAGGGGGACGGAGTCCCGGCGGGTCTTGTCGGTGAGGATCTGGCTGCCGCGCACCCAGGTCGCCATGATCGTGAACAGCGCCGCGCCGATCAACACGGGCAGCCAGCCGCCGGTGAAGAACCGCAAGGCGTTGGCTGACAGGAAGGTCAGGTCCAGCAGCATGAAAGGGATCAGGAAGGCCAGGGCGGCGGGGGTCTTCCAGTTCCACAGCCGGCGCATGACGATATAGGCCATGCAGGTGGTGACCACCATGGTGCCGGTCACCGCCAGGCCATAGGCGTGAGCCAGGGCCGACGAGGTCTGGAAGGTGAACATGATCGCCAACACTCCCAGCAGCAGCATGGTGTTAAGCTGCGGCACGAAGATCTGGCCTGACTGTGTCTCCGACGTGCGCTTGATATCCTGGCGCGGCATCAAGCCCAGCTGGATCGCCTGCTGGGTCAGGGAAAAGGCTCCGGTGATCACCGCCTGGCTGGCGATGACGGTGGCCGCGCCGGCCAGCAACACCAGCGGCAGGCGCAGGAACTCGGGGGCCATCTCGAAGAACCAGTTCAGCTCCGGCATCGGCCGGCCTGCCGCTTCGGCGACGTCGAGGGTGTGGAGGGCGAAGGCGCCCTGGCCCAGATAGTTCACCGCCAGGCAGGGCAGGACGAAGAATAGCCAGGCGGCCTGGATCGGCCAACGCCCGAAGTGGCCCATGTCGGCCGACAGGGCCTCAGCCCCGGTGACGGTCAGGAACACCGCGCCCAGCACGATGAAGCCGGCCATGCCATGGTCGAACAGGAAGGCGACGGCGTAGTAGGGGTTGATCGCGGCCACGATGCCGGGATTGTCGGCCAGGTGATAGGCGCCCAGGACCAGCATCACCGCAAACCACACGGCGCAGACCGGGCCAAACAGCTTGCCGACCGTGGCCGTGCCCCGGCTCTGGATGAAGAACAGGCCCAGAAGCATCACGGTGGCGATGACCAGCACCACCTGGGTGGTGACGTGGGCCTCAAGCGCCGGAATGGTCCTCAGGCCCTCGACCGCCGAAAGCACGGAAATGGCCGGGGTGATCACCGCGTCGCCATAGAACAGCGCCGCGCCGGTGACGCCTAGCACGAAGACCAGCGTCGTGCGCCGCCCGATGGCCCGCTGCGCCAGGGCCATCAGCGACAACACCCCGCCTTCGCCCTTGTTGTCGGCGCGCATGATGAACAGCACGTATTTGACGGTCACGACGAGGATCAGCGCCCACAGGGCCAGCGACACCACGCCGAGAATCTCGGGTCGGGTGATGCCGTCCTTGGCGGCGGCGTGCAGCGCTTCTTTGAAGGCGTAAAGCGGGCTCGTGCCGATGTCGCCGAACACGACACCGACGGAGCCGACGGCCAAGGCCAGGAAACTATGACCTTTTACGGCATGGCCTGCTTGCGGAGGGACGTCACATGGGGCGGCGCTATTGGGAGCGGGTGCGCCAGAGGCTTCGGAAGCCATTCAATCCCTCCGGGGTCGCCCTCGCAAAACGCGGTGCGGAGCCCCATATCGGTCAAGCGGGGCGCGATACACCCAATCCTGGTCCGGTTCAATCGCGACCTGATCCGGGATAACAACGATAGTTTTCGCCCTAGGCGGTTTTTCGCCGCCGATAATTTTTGATTGAACGCGCGAGCGACGCCCTTAGGGTCCTGCCACAAAAAAATGTCCGACAGTCAGAAATTCCCCGTGGCGGCCCACGCCCTCGCCTATCTGGCGCACAAGAACGCCTTTTCGGCGGATCGCGCCGTGGCGAGCGCCGAGCTGGCCGCCTCCGTCCCGACCAACCCCGTGGTGGTTCGCCGGGTCACCGCCATGCTTGGCAAGGCGGGACTGATCGGCGCGCGGGCCGGGGCCAATGGCGGCGCCTGGCTGCTGAAGCCGCCGGAACAGATCACTCTGGACGTGGTGTTGCGAGCCGTGAACGGCTGCGCCCACCTCGGCGTCGCGCCCAAGGGCGTCAAGGGCTGCCCGGTCGGCGAGAAGATTCCCGACGCCGTGCGCGGCGCCATGGCCGCCGCCGACACTGCCGTAGCCGAACGTCTGGCCCAGATCTCGGTGGCCGACCTGCTGTCGGGCGCGGCGAACGCGTCGTCGGTTGCGGCCTAGTCTAGAAGACGTCGGCCGCATTGGCGGTCGGCTTCGCGCCGGGCAGCGCGCGACGCACCAGGATCCAGACGCCTGAGCCGATCGCCGATATGCCAGCGTTCATGAACAGGCCGATCACGAGAAGAAAGGCCAGAACGCCCAAGGCCTGAGCGGGGTTGGTGGCCGCCTGGCCGTTCATGTTGAACATCCCCGGCGCCGTCGCCACCATCAGCAGCCCGAGGCCGGAGAACGCCAACTGACAGGTCGCCGCAATGGTGAAGGTCACCACGAACAACGCCCCAAACGACGCCGATCTCAGATAGGACATTCAGATTTTTCCCTGGGTCAGCGATCCACCTCGTCACCCTGGCGGGTCACATCGGAATTGTCGAG
The DNA here is from genome assembly GCF_049896325.1 of Caulobacter sp. DWP3-1-3b2. Taxonomy (NCBI): domain Bacteria; kingdom Pseudomonadati; phylum Pseudomonadota; class Alphaproteobacteria; order Caulobacterales; family Caulobacteraceae; genus Caulobacter; species Caulobacter sp. DWP3-1-3b2. Next base: position 258,842 of record NZ_JAFCUB010000001.1, on the reverse strand, counting down.
CTTGGCGCTGTCACGCCGCCTGAAGCGGCCCTCAGAATAACTGCACCATTAACTGTTACTGATCTCCTGCCGTCGCCGGGACCGTGATTATGTAATCGCTACCGTTTCAGTTTCGAAACGGCCACCGGTATCACGGGCATCCGCCATGAGCAAAGTCGCCATCGTTTATCGCTCGGGTTACGGCCACACCGCCGTCCTGGCCGAAAGGGTCGCCGAAGGCGTCCGTGACGCCGGCCAGACCCCGGTCCTGCTGAAGATCGAAAACGCCGCCCAGGACTTCGCGCCGCTGATCGACAAGATCAGCCAGGCCGACGCCGTCGTCTTCGGCGCCCCCACCTATATGGGCGACGTCTCTGGCGTGTTCAAAGTCTTCGCCGACGCCACCGCCGCCAGAGATCACCCCGCCGGCCGGCGACCGCGAGACCGCCCGCCTGCTGGACGTCCGCGTCGCCGAAGCGGCCGTGCGCTGGACGCGCGGCGCCCAGCCGGCGCTGAGCGAAGCCGCCTAGCAGACACCACCGTCCATCCTTCCTGATCCCCCAGTCCGAAGGACGGGCCTGGGGCGCTGAGCCCGAGCGCCCCCTCGCTTCTTTCGTGCGTCAGGGACGCGCTTGCACCAAATCGGCCGCCGTGCTTCGTCTTGGCGACCCTTGACCTCGCTTGGACATAACCCCGCATGGCCCGCCGTCTCGCCCTGATCACCGGCGCCTCCGCCGGCATCGGGGCCGCCTTCGCCCGCATCTATGCCAGCCACGGCTATGACGTGGCCCTGACCGCCCGGCGGCTGGACCGGCTGGAGGCCCTGGCCGCCGAGATCCGCCTGCGGTTCGGCGTCGAGGCCTATCCGATCGCCGCCGACCTGGCCGACCCCGCCGGCGTTGACACGGTGCTGGCCGGGATCGAAGCCCAGGGCCGGGTCGTAGACGCCCTGGTCAACAACGCCGGCTACGGCCTGCCCGGGACCTATGCCGCCACCCGCTGGGAGGACCAGGCCGCCTTCCTGCAGGTGCTGCTGGTCTCGGTCTGCGGCCTGACCCACAAGGTGCTGCCAGGCATGGTCGAGCGCGGCTACGGCCGGATCGTCAATGTCGCCTCGCTAGCCGGCCTAACCCCCGGCGCGGCCGGCCACACGCTCTACGCGGCGACCAAGAGCTTCCTGGTGAAGTTTTCCCAGAGCCTGCACCTGGAAAACCAGGCAACGGGCGTGCATGTCTCGGCCCTGTGCCCCGGCTTCACCTGGTCGGAATTCCACGACGTCAACGGCACCCGCGCCCAGGTCAGCCAGTCGCTGCCGACCTGGCTGTGGCTGGGCGCTGACGAAGTCGCCGCCACCGGCTACGAGGCCGCCGAGGCCAACCGTGTCGTCTGCGTGCCCGGCGCGCCGAACAAGGCCATCGCCGTGCTGGCCAAGTTGATCCCGGACGACTGGGCCCTGGCGCTGATGGCCAGCCAGGGCGGGCGGTTTCGGAAGCTTTAGAGCATTTCCCGACCTGACTGCGTCAGGCCGTGAGCTCTAATCTTCTGTTTTGACGCATTTTTCTTCACGCGAACCGGAACCACTTCGCTCAAAAAATGCTCTAGGTTTGCGTTTTGCTCCCCTTTTCGGCCCCACAAGGGGAGGCGATCGCGCAACGATCGGTGCGGAGATTTGGGATTGTCGATCCGGGTTGTGGCGCCTGCGGACCAGACCTCACCCAAAACCTAGCCACCATCGACACTTCCCCCTATACCGCCCGCATGTTTGAAGGCTTCTCCCCCCTCGCCCGCGACGCTCGCGCCTGGCCGTTCGAGCAGGCGCGCGCCCTGCTGGCCCGCGTGCTGCGCCTGCGGCTGTCCGACGCCGAGCGCGATCTCGCCTCGGTCTTGATCAACAGCGGCAAGGCCAACGAAGCCGTCAAAACCTTCCCGGCCTTGGGCCGGGCGGTGATCCTGGAGACTGGTTATGGGCCTTCGGGCCTGCCGCATCTGGGCACCTTTGGCGAGGTGTCGCGCACGACCATGGTGCGCATGGCCTTCCGCGCCCTGACTGACGACGCCATCCCCACGCGCCTGATCGCCTTCAGCGACGACATGGACGGCCTGCGCAAGGTGCCGGACAATATCGAGAACAAGCAGCCGCTGATCGAGGACCTGGGCAAGCCGCTGACGGTTGTCCGCGACCCGTTCGGCACGCACGAGAGCTTCGGCGCCCACAACAACGCCCGCCTGCGCGCCTTCCTCGACGGCTTCGGCTTCGAGTACGAGTTCGTCTCCTCGACCGAGTGCTACAAGGGCGGCAGGTTCGACGAGACCCTGCTGACCGCCCTGGCTCGCTTCGACGCCATCCAGAAGGTCATGCTGCCAACCTTGGGCGAGGAGCGCCGCGCCAGCTATTCCCCGTTCCTGCCGATCAGCCCCTCGACCGGCCGCGTGCTGCAGGTCCCGACGCTCGAGCGCGACGTCGAGAAGGGCACGATCGTCTTCGAGGACGAGGACGGTTCCAAGGTCGAGGTCCCCGTCACCGGCGGCCACGTCAAGATGCAGTGGAAGCCCGATTGGGCCATGCGCTGGACGGCGCTGGACATCGACTACGAGATGAGCGGCAAGGACCTGATCGACTCGGTCAAGGCCTCAGCTCAGATCTGCAAGGCCCTGGGGGGCGTGCCGCCGGAGGGCTTCAATTACGAGCTCTTCCTCGACGAAAACTCGCAGAAGATCAGCAAGTCTAAGGGCAACGGCCTGTCGATGGAAGACTGGCTGCGCTACGGCGCGCCGGAAAGCCTGTCCTACTATATGTTCCAGAGCCCGAAATCGGCCAAGAAGCTGTTCTTCGACGTCATCCCCAAGGCGACGGACGAATATCTCCAGCAGCTCGACGCCTACCAAAAGCAGGAGCCGGCCAAGCAGTTGGATAACCCCGTGTGGCACGTCCATTCGGGCCGGCCGCCGCAATATGGCTCGCCGGTGTCGTTCAGCCTGATGCTGAACCTGGTGTCGGCTGCCAACGCCTCGGACAAGGCGATCCTCTGGGGCTTCCTGTCGCGCTATATTCCTGGCGCGACGCCGGAGGGCCAACCGCTGCTGGACCGCCTGGCCGACTACGCGATCAACTATTACGAGGACTTCGTGAAGCCCACGAAGGCCTTCCGCGCGCCGAGCGATCAGGAACGCGCCGCGATCCTCGACCTGGCGACGCGGCTGAAGGCCCTGCCTATCGGCTGCCAGGACGCCGAGCTGATCCAGAACGAAGTGTTCGCTGTCGGCAAGGACCACGCCTTCGACCCGCTGCGCGGCTGGTTCCAGGCGCTGTACGAAGTGCTGCTTGGCCAGAGCCAGGGCCCGCGCTTTGGCTCCTTCGCCGCGATCTTCGGCCTGGACCGCACCGTGGCGCTGATCGAAGAAAAGCTGGCCTAGGCAGGCACGGTGTTCGCGACTGCGACACCGTGCCTCAACAGATGAACGAAGTCTGAACCCGCGGTTAAGGGTCTGTCCGCAATTGTGTGTCTAGTCTGTGGTTATCAGAACCAAGGTTAGACCGATGGCTTCCTTTACCCTTCGCCCTTCAGATCGTACCGAATTCGACTCGTTGCTCGGCGAACTGGCGTCTCAGTTTCCAGCGGCGCATGTCGAGGCGGCGCATAACGACAACTTCGCGTCCTACCGGGTCGATGTCTCTTGTGACGCGCCGTGGGAAGGCGACCTGACCGCCTGGTTGCAGACCAAGCACGGCGACTGCCCCCGTACTTAACGGTCGCGCCGCGATCCTACTGGCTTGCCCAGAGGATGCGGGCGATCCACACCACCTCGGCCAGGTCCAGCGTGAGATCCTGGCCCTCTCGCGTCAGCGAAGCCAATTCCACGCTGCGGGCCGTGACCCGCGCCAGCTCCTTGACCAGCAGTTCGCCGCTCGCGGTCTTGACCACCACCCGGTCGCCACGGCGGGGCTCGACCGATGGCGAAACCAGAATGCGGTCGCCGTCGCGAAATAGCGGGGCGAGGGCGTCGCCGGTGATCTCCAGGGCATAGACCCCGTCCTCACCTAGTCCCGGAAAATCGATCTGGTCCCAGCGGTTCCCGACCGGCGCGCCCGCTTCGTCGAACACGCCGTCGGACCCCGCCTGGGCGAAACCGATCAAGGGCACAGCGCGCGGATTAGGCGGCCGGACCCGCTCTGTCAGGGCCGCGAATTCGGAAAATCCGACACCGGTGGCTTCCAGAACCTTGGCCAAGCTTTCGGTCGAAGGCCAGCGCGGCCGGGTGTCGCCCTCGCCGCGCTTGGAGCGGTTGAAGCTGGTGGGGTCGAGGCCCGCCATCTTGGCCATGGCCGAGGGGCTCATGTCGAAGCGCCTAGCCAAGGCGTCGATCGCGGTCCAGATTTCGGTGTGCGACAGCGACGACATAGGGCGTTCCTGAGCCTGGAAAGGCGTCCTGAAAATATGCCTACGCCCTAGGAATGTAAACCTAACCTCGGCAGGGTTAGTTGACGTTTACGTAAACGTTGACGTCGGATTGTCGCGGGCATATGGTGATCGCCGATAACCAACCGGCTCGTCCCCAGAAGTCGGGCCTGCCCAGGGAGGGTTTTGATGTTGGCCGACCTTCGACGTCCAGAACGCACTTTCACCATCCGACAGCTCTGCAACGAGTTCAAAGCCACGCCGCGGGCGCTGCGCTTCTATGAAGACAAGGGTCTGCTGACCCCGGCCCGCGAGGGCCTCAACCGCGTCTATTCCCACAAGGACCGCGTCCGCCTGCAGCTGATCCTGCGTGGCAAGCGCGTCGGCCTGTCGCTGTCGGAAATCCGCGAACTGCTCGACCTCTATGACGAGAACGATGACGGCGCGGCCCAGATGGCCCGCTCGCTAAAGAAGTTCAGGGAGCGCGCCAATGCGCTGGAACAGCAGCGCGAGGACATCGACGGCGCCCTGATCGAACTGCGCGAAGCTTGCGCCCGCCTTGAGCGGCGGCTTTCCGAAATTCGGCCCGACCTGCTGCCCCGCGCCGCCGACTATGACCAGGTGCTCCGCGCCCGGCTCGACGGTCACGGCGACGTCGCCCTCGGCAAATAGACTGCGTTTCCGCTCGCTTTGCACACGACCGCGATCGCGGGCGGATCCACATCCCTTTTCTTCGACCCGCCCTCTCCCGACCTGCCTGACCAGGACTGATTCATGACCTACCAGCCGCCCGTTCGCGAATACGCCTTCCTTCTGCGCGACGTGCTCAACATTGATCAGCATGGCGACCTGCCCAGTTTCGCCGACGCGTCGTTCGAGACGGTCGAGCAAATCCTCGAAGCCGCCGGCCAGTTCACCGGCGAGGTCCTGGCCCCGCTGAACCACATCGGCGACCAGCAGGGCTGCGTCTGGAACAGCGACTTCACGGTCAAGACCCCCGACGGCTTCGCCGCCGCCTACAAGCAACTGTGCGAAGGCGGCTGGACGGGCCTGGGGTCAGACCCGGCCTATGGCGGTCAAGGCCTGCCCCATGTCGTCAACCTGGCCTTCAGTGAGATGTCGAGCTCGGCCAACATGGCGTTCTCGATGTATCCTGGCCTGGCCCACGGCGCCTATTCGGCCATCCACACCGGCGGCAGCGACGTTCAGAAAGACCTCTACCTGCCCAAGATGGTCTCGGGCGAGTGGACCGGCACCATGAACCTGACCGAGCCGCACTGCGGCACGGACCTGGGTTTGCTGCGCACGAAGGCGGTTCCGGAAGCCGACGGCGCCTACCGCATCACCGGCCAGAAGATCTGGATCTCGGCCGGCGAGCACGACATGGCCGACAACATCGTCCACCTGGTGCTGGCCCGCATCGAAGGCGCCCCGGCCGGCGTCAAGGGCATCAGCCTGTTCATCGTGCCAAAATTCCTGCCGAAGGAAGACGGCTCGGTTGGCGAGCGCAACGACGGCGTCAAGTGCGTCGGCCTCGAAGAGAAGATGGGCATCCACGGCAACGCCACCTGCGTCATGCAGTACGAGGACGCCAAGGGCTGGCTGATTGGCGAGGAGAACAGCGGCCTGAGGCTGATGTTCGTGATGATGAACGAGGCCCGGCTCGGCGTCGGCCTGCAGGGCATCGCCCAGGCCGAGGCGGCCTATCAGGCCGCCGCCGCCTTCGCCAAGGACCGCCTGCAAGGCCGCTCGCTGACCGGCCCGAAGAACCCCGATGGCCCGGCCGACCCGATCATCGTCCACCCGGACGTGCGTCGCATGCTGCTGGAGAGCAAGGCCCTGATCGAAGGCGGCCGCGCCTTCCTGTTCTGGACGGCCCTGCACGGCGACCTGGCCCACCAGCACCCCGACGAGACCGTCCGCACCAAGGCCGAGGACTATATGGGCCTGATGACGCCGGTGCTGAAAGGCTACCTGACCGACAAGGGCTTCAAGATCTGTTCGGACGCCATGCAGGTTCACGGCGGCAGCGGCTTTACCGAGCACTTCCCGGCCAGCCAATATCTGCGCGATGTGCGCATTTCGCTGATCTATGAGGGCACCAATGGCATCCAGGCCCTGGACCTGGTGGGCCGCAAGCTGGCCTCCAAGGGCGGCCGCGCCGTGATGACCTTCTTCCAGGAAGTCGACCAGTTCATTGGCGAAAACGACACCGACGAGGCGCTGAAACCGTTCGTGACCGCCCTGGCCGGCGTGAAGGCCCAGCTGCAGGACGGCACGATGTGGCTGATGCAAAACGGACTGCAGAACCCCGACAACGCCGGCGCCGCCTCCACCGACTACATGCACCTCTTTGGCCTGACCGGCCTGGCCTACATGTGGACGTTGATGGTCAAGGCCGCCAACGCCAAGATCGCCGCCGGCTCGACCGACCCGTTCTTCACCACCAAGATCGTCACGGCCAAATATTTCATCGAGCGCGTCTTGCCTGACGCTGGGGCGCATCTGGCCAAGCTGAAGACCGGCTCGGCCACCCTGATGGCCCTGCCTGCGGAGGCTTTCTGATCATGGGCGTGCTCCAAGTCGAAAAGCCGGCCTTCATGGCTGAAGAAGACATCTCGATCTTCGAGGACGCGGTCGGCAAGTTCTTCGACGAACACGCCCCAGAGGCCGTGGTGGCGACCTGGCGCAAGAACCACGTCGTCGACCGCGAGATGTGGAACAAGGCCGGCCGAGCCGGACTGCTGGGCCTGACCGTTCCGGAAGCCTACGGCGGGGCTGGCGGCGACTATCGCCATGAGGCCGTGCTGATGGAACAGCTGGGCCTGAAGGGCGTCGATGGCTTCGGCATCAGCCTGCACAACGCCATCGTCGCTCCGTACATTCTCGTTTACGGCACCGAGGAGCAAAAGCAGCGCTGGCTGCCGCGCCTGTGCACCGGCGAACTGGTCGGCGCCATCGCCATGACCGAGCCCGGCGCGGGCTCGGACCTGCAGGGGATCACGACCACCGCCAAGCAGGTCGGCAACCAGTATGTGATCAATGGGTCCAAGACCTTCATCACCAACGGTCAGACCGCCAACCTGATCATCGTCGTCGCCAAGACCGACGCCGCGGCCGGGGCGCGCGGCACCAGCTTGCTGATCGTCGAGACCGACGGCGCTGAGGGCTTCGAGCGCGGCCGCAATCTCGACAAACTGGGCCACGATGCCCAGGACACCTCCGAGCTGTTCTTCAACGACGTCAAGATCCCGACCGAGAACCTGTTGGGCAGCGACGAGGGCCAGGGCTTCTTCCAGCTTATGGGCCAGCTGCCCCAAGAGCGGCTGAACATCGCCGTCCAGGGCATGGCCACCATCGAGCGGGCGCTGGAGCTGACGATCGACTACGTCAAGCAGCGCAAGGCGTTCGGCAAGGTGATCCTCGACTTCCAGAACACCCAGTTCGTGCTGGCCGAATGTAAGACCGAGGCGACCGTCGCCAAGGTGTTCGTCAACCACTGCACCGAGCGCCACCTGAAAGGCGAGCTCGACGCCGCCACCGCCTCGATGGCCAAGTACTGGGTCAGCGACCTGGAGAACAAGATCGTCGATCGATGCCTGCAGCTGTTCGGCGGCTATGGCTTCATGAACGAATATCCGATCGCCCGGATGTACCGCGACAGCCGCGTGCAGCGCATCTACGGTGGCACCAACGAGATCATGAAGCTGCTGATTGCTAGGACGCTGTGATGCTGTTCGCCGCCGCTCCCCCTGCCCCCGCCGTCGCGCCAGACGCTCGCTCGGCCATGGTCTGTGTGATCGCGGCCGGCCGCCGGCCGCTGAACTTCTCAGGCCAGCTGGTCGCGACCAAGCCCGGCTACAAGCCGCCGGCCGGCACGGCCTTCGATCTGCCGCTGACGGCGGGCAAGCCGCAGTGCAACCACCTGCTGCGTTCCAAGGTGGCGCAGTGGTCGCTGAGCGTGAACACGCCCGGTTTCACGGCCTGCAAGCTGCCGGCGCCGGAGTTTGGCTACACAGTGACCTATTCGGCCCAGGCCGGCGCCCGGGGCTTGGCCTGCGCGCCGAAGTCTCGCGCCCCGATCGGGACGTGGAAATAATGACCCGCGCCTCAGGCCTCGTTGACGCTGTTGGCCTTGATCTGGGCCGCCCCGCGGGCGTCCAGGTCCTGGCGCGTGGCCTCGAGGCTGAGCGGACCCAAGAGCGTGGCGTTGACCGCGTCCATGCCGGGCGCCGCCACACCCGGCCTTCGGGCGATCAGGTAGCGCAGGCTCAGCCGCTCGTTGTCGGCGGCGTCGGGTTGAGTGCCGTGCAGGGTGCAGGCGTGCCACATGGCGGCATAGCCGGTCGTGCCGGTCAGCAGGTGCTGGCGGGTCTGGACCTCGTGGCCGCGCCCGTCGCGATAGAGCCAGCCGTCACCCTTCTTCGTCAGGGCGTGCGGAAACAGCGTCCCGCCCAGCCTGTGGCTGTCCTCCAGCAGGAACAGCGGGGCGTCGTGCGTCCCGACGTCGTGCAGATAGATGTACAGGGTGATGAAGTCGGCTTCCCGGTCCTTGTAGTCGATCAAGTCCTGGTGGAAGTCGATGCCGTAGAAATAGGTGATGTCCCGGAACGGGGCCTTCACATAGGCGCCCAGGTTGTTGACCGGGTTGCCAGCGATGCGGGCCTTCAGCCAGTCGGGCACGACACTGGACGGCACGCCGCAGATCAGCTTTTTGAGCAGGATTTCGTAGTCGTCGCCGAGCAGGGCTTCGAGCGCCGCGACGATCGCCGGGTCGTTCTCGACGAAGGCCAGGTCGGCCTCGAACCGCTCCAGCAGGTTCCTGCCGGGCGCGGGATTGACCCCTATATATTGCGGATCGGCGTCGAACTGCGCTTCCGACAGGAAGAGGTCCGCATCGAAGGTCCGAAGGTCGCGAATCTTGGCCAGCAGGTCGCCGGCGCCCACCGGGTCCACCCCGGCCTCGAACACATGATAGCCGTGCGCGATGAAGTCGCTCACCACCGGGTGGGCTTCGTTCGTCGAGCGCTCCGCTACCGTCATCGTCCTGGTCTCCAGATCACCGGAATCAGACGCTTTTTTGGTTAACGAACCATCCAAGACTACGCAGGAAGGAGCCATCAAATGGCCGACGCTTACATCTTTGACGCCGTGCGCACGCCGCGCGGCAAGGGTAAGAAGGACGGATCTCTGCACGAGATCACCGCCCTCTCCCTGGCCACCCAGGTTCTCGAGAACCTCCGCGATCGAAACGGCCTCGACACGTCCTATGTCGACGACGTCGTGCTGGGCTGCGTCGCTCCGGTCGGCGAACAGGGCAGCGACATCGCCCGCACCGCCGTGCTGACCGCCGACTATGCCGAGAGCGTGGCCGGCGTGCAGATCAACCGGTTCTGCGCCTCGGGCCTGGAAGCGGTGAACATGGCCGCGGCCAAGGTCGCCTCGGGCGAGGCCCAACTGACCATCGGCGGCGGCGTCGAAAGCATGAGCCGCGTGCCCATGGGCAGCGACGGCGGCGCCTGGCCCACCGACCCGTCCTCGGCCTTCAAGACCTATTTCGCCCCCCAAGGCGTCAGCGCCGACCTGATCGCCACCCTCTACGGCTTTAGCCGCGACGACGTCGACGCCTATGCGGTGGAAAGCCAGAAGCGCGCGGCGGCCTCCTGGGCCGACGGCCGCTTCAGGAAATCAGTGATCTCGGTCAAGGACCAGCTGGGCCTGACCATCCTGGATCACGACGAAACCGTGCGCGGCAATACGACCATGCAGACCCTGGCCGCGCTGAACGCCTCGTTCCAGGGCATGGGCGACATGGCCTTCGACGCGGTGGTGCAGCAGCGCTACCCGCAGGTCGAAAAGGTAAATCACGTCCACCACGCCGGCAACAGCTCTGGCATCGTCGACGGCGCCGCTGGCGTGCTGATCGGCACCAAGGAAATGGGTGAGGCCTTGGGCCTCAAGGCACGCGCCCGCATCAAGGGCGCGGCCTCGATCGGCAGCGAGCCCTCGATCATGCTGACCGGCCCTTCGCTGGTCACCGAGAAGTTGCTGAAGAGGCTGAAGATGGAGGTCAGCGACATCGACCTCTATGAACTGAACGAAGCCTTCGCCGCCGTCGTTCTGCGCATGATGCAGGCGCTGAACATCCCGCACGACAAGATGAACGTGAACGGCGGCGCCATTGCCATGGGTCACCCCCTGGGCGCCACCGGCGCGATGATCCTGGGCACCATGCTCGACGAGTTGGAGCGCTCCGACAAGGAAACCGCCCTGATCACCCTGTGCGTCGGCGCCGGCATGGGCACCGCCACCGTCATCGAACGCGTCTAGGATCTAGGATTTAGCATCATGGAAAACTTCAAGATCGAGGTCGACAGCGACGGGATCGCCCTCGTCACCTTCGACGTGCCCGGCCGGACGATGAACACCTTGACCGCCTCGGTGATCCGCGAGATCGGCGAAGTGGTCGAGGCCATCAAGACCGACGACGCCATCAAGGGCGCCGTGCTGACCTCGGGCAAGACCACCGGCTTCTGCGCCGGGGCCGACCTGGGCGAACTCGGCGGCGCCGAGGGCGGCATCGGTGGGGGTGATTTGAAGGCGGCCTTTGACGCCGGCTTCGCGCTGAACAAGGCTTTCCGCGCCCTGGAGACCGGCGGCAAGCCGATCGCGGCGGCGATCAACGGCCTGGCCCTGGGCGGCGGCCTGGAAATGACCCTGGCCTGCCACTATCGGGTGGTGGCCGACAATCCCAAGATCCAGCTGGGTCTGCCGGAAGCCAAGGTCGGCCTGCTGCCCGGCGGCGGCGGCACCCAACGGCTGGTGCGTCTGATGGGCGTGATGGCCGCGGCGCCGTATCTGCTGGAAGGCAAGTCAATGAAGCCGGACGAGGCCCTGGCCCTGAAGGTCGTCCACGAAGTGGTCCCCGCCGACCAGGTGATCGAGGCGGCCAAGACCTGGATCAAGACCAAGGGCGACGCCGTCGCCCCGTGGGACAAGAAGGACTTCAAGCTGCCCGGCGGCGGTCCCTACACCCCCACCGGAAGCCAGGTGTTCGTGATGGGCAACGCCATGCTGCGCAAGCAATCCTATGGCAACTATCCCGCCCAACTGAACATCATGAAGGCCGTCTATGAGGGCACCCAGGTGCCGTTCGACGCGGCCATCCGCATCGAGACCCGCTACTTCCTCAAGACCCTGATGTCGCCCCAGGCCAAGGGCATGATCCGCACCCTGTTCCTCTCGCTTCAAGAGCTGGGCAAGGGCTCGGGCCGCCCGGCCGGCGTGCCGCACTACGACGTCAAGAAGGTGGCCGTGCTCGGCGCCGGCATGATGGGCGCGGGCATCGCCTATGTGCAGGCCATGGCCGGCATCGAGACCGTGCTGATCGACCAGACGCAAGAAGCCGCCGACAAGGGCAAGGGCTATGCGCAGGCCCTGGTCACCAAGGCCGTGTCGCGCGGCAAGATGACCAAGGAGAAGGGCGAGGGCATTCTCGCCTTGATCCACCCGACCTCGGACTACGCCCACGTCAAGGATTCGGACCTGGTGGTGGAAGCGGTTTTCGAGAACCGCGACGTCAAGGCCTCGGTGACCAAGCTGGCCGAAGTCCAGCTGGCCGACACCGCGATCTTTGGCTCCAACACCTCGACCCTGCCGATCACCGGCCTGGCCAAGGCGTCGGTGCGACCTGCCTCGTTCATCGGCATCCACTTCTTCTCGCCGGTCGACAAGATGGGCTTGGTCGAGCTGATCATGGGCGAGGAAACCTCGCAGGAGGCCCTGGCCAAGTCGATCGACTATGTCCTGAAGATCAAGAAGACCCCGATCGTCGTCAATGACAGCCGCGGCTTCTACACCTCGCGATGCTTCGGCACCTTCGTGCAGGAGGGCATGGAGCTGCTGTCCGACGGCTACGCCCCGGCCATCATCGACAATGTCGGTCGGGCCACCGGCATGCCGCGCGGTCCGCTGGAGATGCACGACGACGTCGCGCTGGACCTCTCCTACAAGATCGCCCAGCAGACCAAGAAGGACCTCGGCGACAAGTACGAGGAGCGTCCCTTCACAGCGATCATCGAGAAGATGGTCGATGGCGAGGGCCGCTATGGCCGCAAGAATGGCAAGGGCTTCTACGACTATCCAGAGAACGGCCCCAAGACCCTGTGGAAAGGCCTGGCCGATCTCGCCCCGGTGAAGATCGCCGAGGTCGATAAGGCCGGCATCGAGGAAATCCGCACCCGTCTGCTCTACCGCCAGGCCGTCGAAGCCGCTCGCTGCTTCGAGGAGGGCGTCATCACCGACCCGCGTGAAGCCGATGTCGGGGCCATTCTGGGCTGGGGCTTCGCGCCCTGGACCGGCGGTCCGATCAGCCTGATCGACGGGCTTGGCGTCGCCAAGTTCGTCGAGGCCTGCGACGCCCTGGCCCAGAAGTACGGCGCGCGGTTCGCCCCGCCCCAGTTGCTGCGCGACATGGCCGCCAAGGGCGAGACCTTCTACAGCCGCTTCGGCGTCAAGGAGAAGGCCGCCGCCTAAACCCGGTAGGTTGCTGAAACACGGAAGGGTCCGGCGGCGACGCCGGGCCCTTTTCGTTGGAGCCGGGCGTCCATGTCAGGGTGGTCTCACGGCGGACATTGTCTCGCCGCACGGTGACGCTAGCTGGAACGACGACGCGGGGGCGTGAAGGAGCTGTCGATGCGCCCATGCGAGCGCCGTTTTGAGCGCTCATGCGCGTGAAACCCAGGACGCGTCGATGGCTGGGCGTCGGGGCCGCATCCCTGGCGCTGCACGGCCTGTTGGGCTGGGCTCTGTTGGCGGCGATCCCGCCCGGTCCCGTGCCGATCGAACCCCGCAGCGTCGTCGTCGAGCTGACCGCCGCCGCGCCTGCCAAACCACCCGAACCTCGCCACGAGCAATCCAAAAGCGACGACGCACCAGCCGTGGCGCCCGTCGCGGTTCCGGGCCTCGCCGCCCTACCCCCGCCCGTTGCTGCGTCGCCGTCCCCGCCGGCCCCACCCGCCCGCCAGATCGTCGCCCCGCCCGGCTTTACCGCGCGCGGGACCTTGACTGGCGGTGGTGAAGCCCTGCGCCAGGCGGCGCGTAGAAGCAGCTGCACTGAAGCCGATATCGTCAAGCTGACCACGGCCGAGCGCCAAGCCTGCGCCGAGGCCTTGGGCGCCCGGAACAAGAACGGCCCCGCCCTCTACGCCGCCATCGACCCGGAAAAGAAGGCGGGCTTCGACGGCGGTTGCAGGAAGGACGACGACTGGTGCCTCTACCGCGCCGGCAAAGGTCCCTATCCGGGCCTGTTCGCCGTTGGGAAGAAGAAGAAACGCCCTGGTTGGGACGACTGAACGAAAAAGGCCCCGTCTCTCGACGGGGCCCTTCTGCGCTTCGGAAGGTTGAGCTTACCAGCTCTTGCTGAGCGACAGGAAAATCCGGCGCTCGACTTCCAGGCCGGACGTCTGGCGCTGATGGCCTTCGGTCAGGTTCTGACCGCTGAGCGCAAGAGTCAGGCCTTGGTCGAAGGAACGGGCCACGCGGCCGCCCAGGGTGACATAGCCGTCGATCGGAACCAGCGCGCCTGCCGAAGCATAGCCGTCGTGGTCGCCGGTGTAGTGGGCGAAGGCGTCGGCCGACCATTGGGCGTTGGCCCAACCGAAGGCGACATTCCCGCGCACTTCCGGCGTGGTCGCTGAATAGGCGACCAAGCGGACCTGCGGCGTGAAGCCGGCGGCCGGCTGGTCGTCGACATCAGTGAAGGTCCAGTCACCGCTCCAGTGGTAGCCGCCGGCGATCTTGCCCGAGGCGGTCAGCTCGACACCCCACATCTTGCTGGCGCCGACATTGCGATAGCTGAGCAGCGGCATCACGCCCGGCACGGTCGGCATGACATCGATCTGGCCGGAGCTGGGCTGGCCCTTCACGTCCTCGGTCTTCTGGGTGAAGACGCTGACGCCGGCCCTGGCGTCCAGCAGACCCGGCAGGGTGCGCTCGTAGCCAATCTCGTAATTGGTGACGATCGACGGCTTCAGGGTCGGATTGCCGACGACGCCGATGGTGTAGGGACCGACCTTGACCCGCAATTGCACCGCGCCCAGGTCGACAAGGGTCGGAACCTGCACGCCGCGCGCAGCGGTCAGCTTGATGCTGTCGGCGTCGGTCGGACGATAGACGAGGCCGGCATTGTAGCTGGCTTCTTTGATCGAGCGGTCCCAATAGGCGTTGGTCACGGGCGGATAGCCGGCCGGGAACGTGCCTTCCCGCGACAGGTCCAGGCTGTCGTAGCGACCGGCCAGGGTCAGGGCCAGCTTGTCGCTGACAGCCCAGTTCCACATGCCCGAAACCGCCGCGACCTTGTAGCTGACCTTGCCGCCCGCCAGCGGGGCGGTGTTGACCTCGTTCTCGCGATATTCACCACCAATGCGGAAGGTGTGCTGAGCGCCGATCTTGAACAGGTCCTGGACGCTAGCCACGGTGATCTTGTTCTCGAAGCGGGCCTTTTGGCCGGCGACGGTCTGCTTGGCGGTCAGGTTGGTCTGATAGACCGAGCCCTGCAGCAAGCCGAGCTTGGTGTCCGAGGCCAGGGTCGCCTTGGCCGAGGTCGTGACGTACTTGCTGGGCGAATAGGCGTTGTTCGAGACCGCCTCGCTGATCTGGACGTTCGACCACGAGCCTTCGATGCGTAGTTCGGTCTTTTCGGTCAGCTGGGTGATGGTGTCGATGTTGGCCGAAACGCGGGCCGGGTTGGTCAGCAGGTTGGACGCCGTGGCGGTGGTGTTCTTGTACTCGTCCATCTGGGCCGCGCCGGCCGACAGACGGGCGAAGAAGCGTTCGCCCAGCTTGACCGACTTGACCACCGACAGTTCGCCATAGCCGTTGGTGCCGCCGGTGATCGAGACCGAGCCGTCGTTGTCGAACTTCGGGTTCTGGGTAATGATGTTGACCACGCCGCCCACGGCGTTGAACCCGAACAGGGCGCTGTTGGGGCCTTTGACGACTTCGATCTGGCGGATCTCCGACAGCTGCACCGGCAGGGTCGCCCAGGCGGTGTAGCCATAGTGGTCCAGATAGACCTGGCGGCCGTTGATCAGCACCAGCAGGCGCGGCGACATCGCCTGGTCATAGCCGCGGACGCTGACGTCCGAGGCGCCAGCGCCCCAGTTCAGCACGTCCAGGCCGGCGACGCGGCTGAGGATGGTCGGCAGGTCGACGGCGCCCGAGCGCTTGATGTCGGCGGCGGTAATGATCTCCATGGCCACCGGAACCTCGGTCGAACGCTGCGGCGAGCCGGTGGCGCTGGTCGTCACCGGTTCGTTGAACAGCTGCTCCATCGCGCCATAGTCGATCGACTGGGCATGGGCGGCCGTGGCGGCCATGGATAGGGCGAAGGTGGCCGAAACGCCGGCCAGAAGAGTCTTTTTCATGATTTTATCTCTGGGCTCGAGCTGGATCAGACTTCGCGGATCATCATGCGGAAGGCGGCCTTGAAGACCGCGCCCACGGCGGCGGCGGCCGCGCGGTTGACGACGATCTCGACCTTGGGGTCGGCCGAGACGCTCATCACGCAGTTGCCGCTGGTGGCGCACGAGGTGTCCGAGCCGATGGTGATCAGCTTCTTGGCTTTGGCGGCCGCGCCGACATTGACGCCGGTGGTCACATAGAGGGCGGCGACGCCGGACACGCCGGAGACGGCGCTGGCTTCAACCGGCTTGGCGGTCAGGGTCACGGCCCCGGCGCTCATGCCGCCGCCGATGGCGGCCATTACGGCGTTCTTTTCGGCGACCGAGGCGGGCTTGGACGGATCGAAGACAATCCCCAGCACGGCCTTGCCGGTAGGACCGTTCTCCAGGAAGGTCAGGGCGCGACCGGCGACCTGGATGTCCTTGGTGGCGTCGGCGTGGGCGCTCAACGGCGCGACGCTCAGCGCCAAGGCACAGAGCGTAACAACGCTCCGAGTGTTTCTTTTCGACATTTCTTGCATCCCCTGCCCGAGCTTCTTCCGGGCTTCAAGGAGCGTCTAATGCCGCCAGACTTGTAAACAAGGCCGTAACAGTCTTCACATAACGCTGGTATCTTCTACGTCCTTCCGGGCCAATCCGGATATTTGCTACTAACCAATAGAAGTATATCGTCAGATCTATTCTCAATTTTTACAAGCAATACGTCGCGTATGGGCCGTTTTTGCGATGCAGCACGGTTTGTCTGGCTCAACAAAGGAAGATCCGGCTCCCCAACAACTTGCTATTCCTGGCCAAGGCCACGCTTGAACAGGGTCAGAACTTCCAGATGCGGTGATTCTAGTTGGGCAATGTCCGTCGACGGACATTTTGTCGCAACGTGCCGAAACTGCCTCGCTGCGGCTTCGGGACGCAGGTCGGACGCCGAAAATCCACCTGATCCGCGGCGCGGCCCAAGACAAATCCACAGGGAGCAAGAGAAGGTGGTGCCGCTTACAGGACTCGAACCTGTGACCCCCTCATTACGAAATCTAGTCACGATCTCGATAAAAGCTTATTAGTTTCAACGCATTATAGGGCTTTTAGACGGCAAGCTTCACCACTACCCAGATTCTTCCCAGATTGGACGAAGTGGGTGTCACGGCGGCTTCCTAGTTTGCGCGCTTTAACGTGGGAATCGCCAGAAATTCGACCTGCGCCATACCTGCAGACGCGACCGGGAAAGCCGGGGCCGAGGGGCTTCGACCCTGCCGTTAGAGAGCTTCCCTGGTGTAGTTTTCCGGCGGTGAGATACGTGTGGTGGCCACCTGTGCTACGGCGGGCAGGATCACCACTCATCCAGCAGCACGGGTCTGGAGCCTCCAGGTAGACCCCGTAGAAGCTCTTTCACGGGCTCCACCATTCCAAGCCGCCCCACAACAGCACCCAGAATATGGTCTGCAGCGATGGGCTCCAGCACCTGCACTTCGGCTTCTGGATCGGTTGGATAGCACCGCTCTAAGCCGCCCCTCGCTTCATCGCTTCCCGCGAACATTTCTTCGAAGGCCCATGGGCCACCGCGCCACCCCCGATGATTTTTTATCTCTTTCTTCGCCGCACTGCTCCAGCAAAAGCGGCAAATGTGGGTCCAAAGAATCTCGGGCGAAAGCCCGAGAACAACCCAGTCATTGTGACCGCTTTTGATTCGCTTCGAGGCGAACATCACGCTGTTGAACTCCGATATCGAGACCGAGATCGCCTCATCGGAATCATCTAGTCGGTGCTGAGCGCTGGCATAGGCTGTGTATTCCAGCACAGCCAATTTGGTCCGGGGAAGAAGCCCGTGGCGAAGAATCCCCTTCAGATTCGCCGTTTGCGTGAAATGCAGGAGAGAAGGGATATGTCGGCCGACCACGATGCGCCGAATTTCGTCCTGATAGCTTAGCATCACCACGCGCCCCTACCCATCGAGCGTAGACGCTGAAGCTGAAGGGGCGCAACCATTTCCGATCGGAGAACTATGAACGCGCCTTCCTCCGCCCGGGTCGCCTTGCGCACAACCTTGCGACAGAGCCTCAGATCTCGACAAATCGCCTTGATCGGCTTCCCAACCGCATACTCCCGGCGGATCCGCACCACTGTCTCCACGACCAACATCCCGATCTCGACCGCCCGGTTGAACCAAGCCGCCGTGCCTAAACCATCGGAATGAGGGGTCCCTTTTAGGTGCCTATCACCCCGCTAAGGGGGTCCTTCTTCCACGCCGCTGCACACCTTTAGACGATGAGATAGCTTGCAAAGGGTAGCCCCTCTAGCCGCCCGATTCCTCGGGCGCTGCGTCGCGAATTCGCGGGCGCAACACGTTGACGAAATCGTTCACTCGGTTCGCCAACCAAGCAAAAGCTATGGCCCGAACGTTGGGATCGTTCAGATCACCGAAAACCTCGGAATCGATGATCCGCCTGCGGCTGTATTTGTCCACGGTAAGCCGAGACGTGCCGCCCAGCGCGGTGCGCACATCTTCCCAGTCTTCTAGGAGGGCATTCATGGCCTCCTCGCCCGGACTGTTCTGGCTAGCGGACAGGAACACTCCCACCTCTCCCTTGTGCAAATCGCGGTACACCGTAAGCCAGCTGCTCCCTTGGGGTGCCGGCATCATGAAGGCCAAATATCCCTGGCGCGCAGGTTTGGGCGTGTCTTGGGACCGGTCGTCGAGTTTCAGATGATGATCGAGGAATTCCTTCCAGAACGCCTGCTGCAATGTGGCAAGGGCCGCTCTGTCAGGATCTGATCCAACGTCGGATTCAGCCTCAGCTGCCTCTTGGACCAAGTAGCCTTCTGGGGCGGCTATGACATTCCGGACCACGGTAGTTGTCCGCGCCAATACGCGCGGCACGACCAGCATCTCGCCATTCGGCAAGGCGTAAATTGGAAACTCGACTAATCCGAATGTGAAGTGAAGCCCGGCGTGGCGCTGTAGGTACTCAGCGATCGCTTCGACGTCCTCGCGAACCCCGTCGCCCAATATCAGCAACAGAAATCGGCCTCGCCGTAAGTTGGCGCTGACGGCGTCGGTGAATTGGACCTCGTCAACTGACGAGTTAGCTGCACGAACGATATTTAGAAGCGCATCGGGTCCGGCGCGAGTGCGAGTCCCGACTTCCCTTTGCAGATCCGTAAATGACCACCGGCTCAGCACCTTTGCATAGTCAAGGATTTGACCAACCACCTCGCGCCGCGCTTCCGGATTACGCCAGAGCTTACACTCGACCAGCACGGGCAGCCCCGACGGTGTGATGAGGAAGTTGTCGATCCTTCCCGCCTTGCCAAGCTGCATTTCCCGGCACACCGCTACCGCCCCAACATACATCGGGTCGATCTCAGCTATCGGAAGCGTTCCAGGATGGTCATGAACCAACTTCTGGATCTGGGCCTCGCGCACCGTCGCTTCAGCTCCGTGCTGAGGCATGGGAACTAGCTGTGCAGAAAGGCCGCCGGGCAGGAGATGGATCGGCGCACCATGTTGTCGTTGCATCGACAGCCAAACTTTCTCTCAGCGTTCTGACTATTCAGACATCAGCAATGATCGACCTCAGACCAGCTATTGTTAGCCAGGGCCGAGATGAGTGGATCATTCTATGACAGTTGGAGCAGACCAGGGCGAGGTCATCGAGCTTCGTCGTTCCTCCCTCGGGAAGCGTATGAACCGGCTTGATATGATGAACCTCAATAAAACCCTCTCCTCGTTTCCCGTACCTCGTCGCGAAACTAAAATCACAGACCTCGCAGACCAGGTTTCCGGAGGTCTTCAGAACCTTTGCCTTTTTGGTCTCGATGAGCTTCCGGTTCCGCTCGCGGGTTCGGTGAAGGCGGGTCAGGACCCGTCCTTCAGCGGCTTCAATCATGTGGTCGTCATCGTCGTTCGCGAAGAACGGCGCGGTCTCGTTTGCAACCGCCTTCCGGATCGCATCGGCCACCTTCTTGAGGAGGTCGAGATTACCGGCGAACTCGTTCCAGACCTCCTCCTCAAGCCTGTTGCCCCTGGTCAGGCCCTTCTTTCCAAGCGAGGTGAACTCCGGATCGCGACCCTTGAAGTTCATCATCTTCATGTAGACGCCGTTCGGGTTCCGGAAAGTGGCCGCGGTCCCTGAGCCGAGTTGCTGAGCGAGGGAGTTCAAGACGCCAGATAGCTCGATTACGGCCTTCGACGTCTTCCCCGGAGGAGACGCTGTGTTGATCATGTAGAGGTCGAAAGCGAGGATCAACTCGTCACGTGACCATGAGGGGTTCCGGGCCTCCTGAGAGCCCTCGGTGGGCGCATCGATCGCGTCCGAAGCGGTCACCTCGAAGCCTGGTTTCCCGCCCTGACATTGAGGACATTTGCGTAGCCAGACGTCGCTTCCGTTGGCTCCATACTCGTGACCGCACCGCTCACAGGCGAGAACGTAGACCCTTTGGCCGTGGTCCGTCCCCGGCAGACCTGTTGGTCCGAGAACGCGCTGCTCGTTGCTGCTGACCGTGCCGATCGTGGTGGTTCGTTTCGCTGAGCGAGCCATGTCATTCAGGCCTCAAGACCTAACTCCGGAAATGAAGCGTCACCTTTCCACGCTAGGTCGTCGCCCGTCCAGCTTTACGCCTGATGCGATCCCACATACTAAAGGCTGTTCCGGGGAGGGCGCGGCATGTCGTCATTGCCAGCTTGGGTCTATCTGCTGCTGGCCACCGCAGTTGCAGGGCTCGCTTGGCATGATCGACGGATCGGGCGGAAGAAACCGGCGATCTGGTTCCTGGTGTTCGGCGTGGGCTTCCTGGCTTTCGCCGTTGAACGCTACGGTCGCATCGGAATCCCAAATGCTCGATGACCTGCTCGATCTAGTTCCCGAGGACCTCCGAGACCGATCTGGCGGCGTCTTTTACTCCGGCCGGTCTGCTTTTCGTGGCAAACGTCCTCTTTACCTCCTTGGTTTGAACCCCGGCGGCGACCCAATCCGCCAAGCGCTGGAAACGATCGACCGTACGATTAAGACAGCGAAGGCCAGGCAGGCCGACGATTGGTCTGCGTACGCCGACGAGTCATGGAGAGGGCGTGCGCCGGGCACAGCTACTCTTCAGCCGAGGGTGCTTCATCTGCTTTCGAATGTAGGTCTCGAACCTCGCGCTGTACCGGCCTCGAACGTAGTCTTCGTCCGATCCGCCCGAGAGTCCGATCTCAAGCGCGAGAAGGCCGATTTGCTGCACGCTTGCTGGCCGGTACACCAGGCGGCAATTCAAGCACTTGGCGTCGGCGTGATCGCATGTATGGGGCATACGGCGGGTACCTGGGCGCGAGAAATGCTCGGCGCTCACGACCTCGTCGAAAGCTGGTCGGAGGCAAACGGGCGTCGGTGGATGAGTTGCACCCACGTTGGCCCATCGGGTGTTCAGGTGGTTACGCTGACCCACCCTAGTATCGCCGCCTGGAACACGGCGGCGGCCGATCCCTCGGCGTTGGTCGCCAACGCCTTGAACAGGGCCTGAGGGCGACGGCGGCACCGAAGCTCCGACGGCAGGTAGCTAAGGGTCCCGCGACCTTCGCCCGCCTCGATCACCCCTTGCCCCTGTACGGCGCTCTACGGACCGTCCAGACGGGGTTGTGGCGGCCGATCATCGGATACGTGAGCTGTCGGGTCGCCTTCCTGACCTCTTTGCCGGAGCCGATGACTAGGACCTGGGTCTCAAGCTGATCGCGGTGTTCATGGATCAGGCAGCCGGCGCGGTAGTTCCTTGCGCTTGAGCTCACACGCCAGAAGTCGTGGAGACGATTGCAAAGGCCGCCGGGAAGGCCGACGGCCGCGCCCAGCGCCATCACCCGGCCGCCGTCCAAGAAGCGGTACAGGCCGACTTGGCGACGAAGCTGGGGCTGGCGTTCCTGCAGCCCACCCTCGACGGTGACCCATTGTTGGTCCCAGTCGGCGAGGGTCAGTCCGCCGAACAGATGCGAATGCGTAGTCATGTTCTGATCTCAAAAAAAAAGGGGGTAACCCCGCCCCGAACGCCAGACGAAACCGGCATACGGAGCGGGGAAGGGGTCAGGCGACCTGCTTGGCCGCCCCGGCCTCGACAGCCTTGAGCAGGGTGTCGTTGGCCAGGTGCGAGTACCGCTGGGTCGACTGGTAACTCGCATGGCCCAACACCTTGCCGACGGCGAACAGGTCGACGCCGCTGTTGACCATGAACGACGCCGCCGAATGCCTCAGATCGTGGATCCGAAGGCCCGGCAGATTCGCGGTCCGAATCGCCTGCTGCCATCCATGTTTGATCGAAACAAAGGGCTTGAGGGTCTCGGGGTTAGGGACCAGCCAGGGGCAGCCCTTGAAGCGCGGCAGGGCCTCCATGATCGCCAAGGCGGCAGTCGAGAGCGGGACGTGACGTGACTTGCCGGTCTTGCTCGTCGGGATCAACCAGGATCGCCTTTCTACATCGACGTGCTCCCACCGGGCGTCCAGCAGCTCCCTCAGCCGAGCGCCGGTCAAGAGCAACAGCCCGACGATGTGCTGGAGTTGCGTGTTCTTGGAGGCCGCCACGGCGATACGGAGTCGCGCCGCCTCTTGCGCCGAGAGGAAGCGTTCTCGGGCGTTGTTCAGCGGTTTTCGAGGGATTCCACGCGTCGGGTTCCTCTCGGTGCCGGGCACGTTCCAGCCCACACCCAACACGAAGGATCGCCCGAAGATCACCCTGAGCTTCTCAACAGACGCAGGGGCGAGCCCTTCAGCTTGCTTGTCCGCGATCCATTGCCCGACGGCCCTATTGTCGATGTCTGTCAGCCGCATCTTCCCCCACTTAGGAAGGATATGGACCCGCATGCACATCTCGATGGTCGAGTACGACTTCTGATGCTTGGCGAAATCGAGGTGCATGGCTGCCAGCTCCCGGTACAGCGGGATAGATTTCGCGAGCGCCTTTTTAGCGCCGGGGTCGCCGCCCAAGGTGACCTCCGACCGAAGCCGCTGCGCCTCCTTCTTGGCTGCAGCGAAGCTGAGATCTTCGACACAGCCGATCTTGTGTTGCCTCTGGCGTCCGGCTTGGTCCTGATAGCGAAAATAGTAGGTCCCGCCGCCACTTGAGCGCCTCTCCAGTACAAAGCCTTTGAGGGTGTCGTCGTACCAGTCGGTCCGAGCTTTTCCGGGCTCGCACGCGGCAGTGGATACGAACGCATGGTCGAGTTTTGCCTTAGGCATAGTGGTGTCCTTCCATTGGGTTTGGGTGATGGGCGCGCGAGCGCCAGAGGGCCGCGAGGGGCCGCATTGGGTGGTGGGTAAGGGCGGGGGCGGAGCGACCTAAGTCGTCCCCTGAGGCGGCCAGGGGGCGGCAAGAGGTGGGGGTGCCGAGGGCTCAAAAGCGGTGCCGGGAACCGCGCGAACGGCCGACCGGCGTCGGCTGGTCAACTCAAAAGGGGTAAAAGAGGCGGTTACCCCTTTTCCCCTTTTCGATGGCCCCTAGAAGCTTCGGGCACGCTCAGTCGGCCAGCACCCGCCAAGCTTTTCGTTCCGTGATTTCGCCAGGCTCAATCCGCAGGCCGCCCGCTCTACGACCCCGGTTCTTTTTCAAATACCAGCCCAGCTTATTGGGGTTGATGTACCGGCCATCCATGACGGGAAGCTCAGCAAGAACGTCCATCAGGTCCGAGTCGAGTTCCGCCTTGTCCACGACCTTCCTGACGGTCATGGGCCTTGCCCCAAAGGCGAGATACCAAGCGTCTAGAAGCTCCCCGAGCGCCTGCTGATCCGAGTCGTCTGTCACCTGTTGGATGAGACTCTGCGCTGGGTCTGGCTCGCCCAACCAAAGGAGCGGCTGGCGGCAGTAGACGGACCACTCCTCGAAGGTGCCGATGGGAGGCACATCGGCCAATGGCCGCCCCGCAGCATGAAAAGCGCCGATGATCGTCAACGCGGCGGAGACCACTTGCGCGCGTCGCTTGCGGGTGTGTTCGACAGGCCCCTCCCCATCAAAGTCGGTAAGAGAGGGCGTTGCACTCTGCGGAGTTAGGCGGATCGAAACGACCCGACGCCGCATATCTTGTTCGGGCTCAATGTTGTTGCCTGTGCCCAGGAAGAGCACATTCGTCCTCGCCGTGGCGGTTCGGCTGGAACCCAGCAAACGCTCGGTGGTCGTGGCGCTCGTGAGGGCCTTGTTGAGAGCGCCGAACGACTTCCAGTCGGTCTGCATATCGTCGAACAGGATAACCGCCGGCTTTTCCAGCAGCATCGCCAAAACGACCTTGGTCGCTTCATCAGCCTTGGAGGGGTAGCTAACGTTGTACGGGTCGTCTGGACCCGCAATCGAGGCGATGAGCTTGGCCAGGTAGCTTTTTCCACTGCCCGATCTGGTGGCGCTTACGCTGAAGGCGGGGGCTTGAGAGAGCGACGGTCGGACCGCTGCGGTGAGCATTGCAGCCAAGGCGGCTGACCTGTCGGAATCCGAGGCGAAGGGAAAATCACGGATAAGCCAATTCAGATAGGCAAGAGCGCGTTCCGCCTTTTCCCTCGTCGGCTCGCCCAGGTCGTAGTCCGCCTTGTCGAAAACGCCATAGATGCCCGTCTGGGCGTCGTAACCGGGGGCGGTGATGAGCCTGTGATCTGCTCCATAGAAGGGCTGACGCGCCAAACCCAAGAGCGGGCGCAGATACGGCCGGTCCTGCCCGTACCTCAGGGCCTGGACGACGTTGACTGATGGGTCAGAGCGCACCCACTCGTTCCCCCGCACCTTCCTCTCCCAATCGATCTTGGCGGATAGGACAGCGCTGAGGGTCTGGTCGTTGACGAGTTCAGAAGCCACACCGACGCCAAGCCGATCAACGATCCGCACGATCGGCCCACCTGAGTGAAAGTAGGTCCCTTCCCCAGCCAACACCCGCTCCGCCGCCGCAGCGGCTAGATGACCCTCGCCAGGAGAGACGCGGATACGAGGCTTAGCGCGCGCCATCGCTGGCGTTACTCGGAGGTGTTCAATCAGGCTTGTCGCCGTCAACCTCTCAGCATGGGCGTGGCCGCAATCGAAGCGACCGATTGGGTTAGCATTGTCAGGCTCGGTGTAGCTTGCTTCAGTGTCCCCTTCTGCCCCGTGCTCAGAGGCCCAAGGGCAAATTACCCTGTGACGCCTGCTCCCCAGCGCCTGGCCGTAAAGGTCGGCCGCAATGAGCGCATCGACCACGGGATTGGATTTCGGAGCGGGAGTGAAGACCTCATCCGCCTGGTCGTGAGGCGGCTCCTGCGGCGGACATTGGCTCCTGGTGCATTCGGGTAGGTCGGGGAGGTTTGGCGGTCTATCGGGGCCAGGCTTAGCCTGGTTGATTACGATCTTGCTCGGGTCACTTTTCTTCTGAGGATCTTCGGCCATAAGGATTCCTGGGCGCATTGCCCCGCTCCACGGACAAGTGGAGAGAGCAAAAGGGGTGAAAAGGGTGAAGTCGCGCTTGCGGGAATATGTCTAAGACCTCATATTTTGAGGCTTAGCTGGCCACTTGGCTCGTATCGGCGCACTTGCTGCCTTTCGGCATGCCGTGATTGCTTCTACCGAGAGCTCAATCTCGCGTCAACAGGGCGGTAAGATTGATCGATAGAATTCTAACTTTTAGATATGTTTTTCCTATGTATCGCTCGATAACCTTATTATTCCGTAAGTTCCTATTTTCCGTGCTTTTAACATTCAACCGATCTTGGACCTGTCGAAAGGCACTTTGGCCGGGAAGTCGGGAAGCCATCAGCGAAAGGCACTTAATTAAGCTCCCCGGCCCGCTCCCTAGTTTGAGTGGTGTTCACAAGCATCGGGCAGAAGCGACTGCCCTACGGTGTCGGGCTTCCGGCTGATCGCCAGGGTCGCCATCCAGACCAGAACGAAAGCGCCGATGGCGATGCCAGGCCTTGCGCTGACGACGCTGCCCAGAGCCGAGAGCGCCACGAACGCCAAGGTTTCCCGAGGCTGGGTGATCAGCGAGTAGGCCAAGGCGAGCAACAGCGTCACCAAAAGGACCGGCAACAACGCCTTGAGGGCGGCTAGCGCCAGCAGGAGCATCAGGAGACCTGTGGCCCTGTTCATGCGTCCTGCGCCCAGACGTAAGAGAGACACAGCGCATGGATGCCTAGTTCCGTGCCGGGGCCGTTCTCCACGAAGACCAGGGTGAGGGCATCGCCGCCGGCATGGAAGGCGAACTCGAACCAAAGCCCGTGGTCCTTGATCCAGTCTGGCGTGAACGGCTCTGGCTGATCGCCGGTGATGCCAAAGCCCAAAGCCGCATTGATGATGTCGGGTGTGTCGCCACCTTGGACGACAACCACCCTAGCCCTTTCGCCAGCAGCCTCCAGCTGACCTGTTCGAAGGAGGATCAAGGCGCGCAGGTCAAGTTCGAATTCGGCGTCGTCGATTGGACGAGACAGCCACACGTTCTGAGTCATGGGTTTGGCCCCTTCAGGCATAAAAAAGGCCCCCGCGACGGTGTCGTGGAGGCGCGTTCATTGGGT
This sequence comes from Caulobacter sp. DWP3-1-3b2, assembly GCF_049896325.1. Lineage (NCBI taxonomy): Bacteria > Pseudomonadati > Pseudomonadota > Alphaproteobacteria > Caulobacterales > Caulobacteraceae > Caulobacter > Caulobacter sp. DWP3-1-3b2. The sequence continues at coordinate 232,532 of NZ_JAFCUB010000001.1, read as the reverse complement.
TGGGTTGAGAAGGCTCTAGGGACGGTCCGCTACAGCCAGGCAGTTGAAGCGTAGGACGTAGTTCGTGTCGGGATGGTCAGCGACGAACACCAGCATCCCGAACTCGTCGGTCAGCACGTAGGCCAGCTCGAACCATGAGCCGTGGTCGTTCATCCACTCGAACCCTGGCTGTTCGGCCTGCTCCCAGGTGATCGGGTAGCCGACCGCCTCATGGATGACCTCCGACGTGTCGCCTGGCTGGACGACGACGATCTGGAGAATATCGCCGAGAGGCTGGCGGCGGTCAGTGTCCACCTGCCAGACACGAAGACCGATAAGAGCCCGTAAGGTGGGGTCGAGGGCAGGGTCGGTTAGTGCAGCTGTGACCGCATCACGGTCGGTGAGTGACAACATAGGCGGGCTCCATTCTGGACAAAGAAAAGCCCCCGCGACGGAGGTCACGAGGGCTCAGGTTGGACTGTGGTTCTCGCCAGCGAGGCCGGCAGTGAAAGTTCTTAGTTCATTGTTTTTATGGGATTTCCGTATTGAGAGGGCACCAAATTACGCTCCAGTGGAGAGCGATCTGGCCGCTCCGTGCATCCGCCGCGCGGGCATGGGCAAAGGCGTGAAGCCTTGTCTCCACGCGGCTCAACGACCGTTCAGCTCGTCTGCTTTCCCCTCGTCAGGAACATTACAGATGCCCCGGCAACCAGCGCGATGGTGCCCCACAGCAGCATTGACTCATATAGGTTGATCCTTCTTTGAGTGATGTCGGGGCTAACATGTGTTAGGTGATAATGGTCTTGGTATTCACGAGCCTTCTGAAGTGACTCGTTGCTCCCCCATGTCTCGTACTCGGAATTCATCTCTATCTTGCTTGCTATTTCTTGTTGCCGATAGACGCCCTTCAAAGGAAAGTAGTTTGTTGCCCACAACCCACCTACGACAACGTAGAACATGACGACGCCGGCAAGTGCCAGACGCACTACATTTTGACGCATAGATATATTCCCCGTGAATTGTTGGATTAATATTGATGCAGAAATCCTCGTACATCATATAAGATGCCAGAGTTTGCGCGCCTTTAGCCGTTTAAGCCCCACTCATTTCTTGCAATCATTCATCAACAGCAGGCGGAGCCGCATCAACCGATTCAGCCGAAATAACCCGTTCTGGGATATCCCAAGATAGGATTTAACGGAAGCGCCTCACCTCGCAGGGGCGCTCATTGCCGTCATCGGTCTTCACGCAGCGGCATCAGGAATTCGTTCGATTCCTCGTTGAAGCCCGTAAGGCTGCCGGCGTTACCCAGGTGGAATTGGCCGCTCGCCTGGATCGCCCCCAGAGCTTCGTGTCGAAAGTCGAGCGGCGCGAACGTCGGATCGATGTGATCGAGTTTTGCCAGGTCGCTGAAGCCCTCGGTCACGACCCATCAAAGCTGCTCAAAGAATTTGTCGATTGGACGCGACGCTGAAGCGATCTCTATCGCCAGCGTCAAACCGAAGCCGAGGTAGGCCCCGCTTGCTGCTCGCTGGCCGCATAAAGCGCGTACATGTCCTGCGACATTCGATTATACTGGCTGGACTTGTACTTCGAGAACTCGAACGTCTTTAGGAAATCGAGCTTCCCATCAAGTTCGGATGGATCAAGCTTTCCCTGAGCGCGGAGTATTTCCCTCTGGAAGAGTATAGTTCCATTAATATTGACAGTGTTTAGAAAATAGAACTGATCTTTTCTAGAAGTAACCCAACTACCGTTCGGCAGCGCTTTTCTTATTTCAATAAAATATTCTGAAATAATTTTAAAGCAGAATTCGACGTACTCAGATAGTAGATCCTGATCCTTGCCTTCAAGAAGAAGCCCCTTATTCGGCTTGTCCCAAACCGAAAACAGCGATTCATCGCTATCAAGTTTAACAACCTGCTTAAGACCAAAGCTCACAATTGACGATGTCTTAATTTTCTCGACATCATGACTATATCTAGCAAATTCGTTGTTAAACGGGCCTGACCTGTCATTCATAAGCGTGATAACGCGCTTGGCGATGGAAATAGGGCTAAACGGTTTGAGTATAAGATCTATTTCTTGAAGAAGAGCCGGGGGAACACTGGTCTGATTAGCATTGATTTCAGCAAACAGTCGTGCTTCAAACTTCAGCTTATCGCCATCAGATGTCCCGGGAGGAAACATTACGCCTGTCACAAGTAGATTTTGGACCTGGCGCATTTGCCCTATTTCTTCGTCGTGATCACCACCCTCATAGTATGAAAAAACCCGATGCTGCCCGTCGATTATTCCAATAGAGTTATGCCGTTTCGGAAGAGATACCGTCGCAGACTGCGTTTTCTTAACCGCGTCTGCGTCTTGGGTATGTCCATCGTCGCCATAAATCATCGCATCGTCAGGTATAGTTACAATAATATTGTTTACGAAGACGCGCTTCTTTTCCAGAAGATAGGATCTTATTAGATCTACCTTCTTTTTCCCGATGATTCTCTGATATAGGCCGGCTTCATCGCGCCACCCTTCTCGCCTCAAAACATAGGCCCTCTGTAAAAGAGCCGCAGGGTTAGCGTAAAATGATATTACCTTATAGCCGTCCTCAAACATGGAGTGGGATGACGGAAGAACAGATCCCCTAAATTTCTCTTCTGTCGCGCCTTGCGTGTTCAGGACATCCATTCCCACTTCGCCGGCAGGAACATCCATAAATTGTAACAGCTCATGCCTCGCAGAGTGCCGGATGGTGGCAGCGAGGTTAGAAAAATACATGGCAATATTGTAATCCATGTATTTTGCGGAAGTCACTTGGTCCTTATAGGTCACTTTAAATTCATACCTAGAACAATATAGAACAACGACGCGGTACGAGTGGTTTGGATATATCGATTTTGCTTCTTGAGCAAATTCTGGGAATCCACTCTTTAGAAAAGCGATAAAATCGGATTGATTGTTATATATGTGATCGAAGGGTATTTTTTTAAGTTTGAGGTGTTCGCCAATGTTAGAAACGGAGGCAGTGTACTCGACAACGATGACCACGTTTTCATATATGAATACATCGTCAAAATCGGACTGCTGACCCTTAAATGTGAACTGCTTATCTATAAGCGAGGTCAACTGCTTAAACCCAGTAGCTGAAATGAGCTTCTGAATAAGCTTTTCGTGGTCCCTCTTAATCTTAGCTTTGGCACGCTTCTCCTTTTCAGCCAGAAGCTGTTCCGGGGTCTTTTTAACTTTTGGGGCCTTTTTGCCCTTCTTTCCGCCAGCTTTCGCCATCTGCCCCCACTCCCCCTTAAACTTCACTTACCGCAAGCCATTCAGCCGGTGTAGTAGCGACCCGTTCATTCGCTTGCGGCCTCCGGACCGGACGCCCCAGCGGCCTAAGAGGCAATGCGCCCTCCTTGAGCAGAGCCAGACGCTCGGAGGCGATTTTGATGAATTCCGGCTCCTTATCGATCCCGAAGCCAACTCGGCCATGTTTCTCTGCGGCAATGACTGACGCTCCAGCGCCGACGAAAGGATCCAGCACATTGTCGCCAGGGTCCGTCAGCGCCAGGACACACCGCTCAACAAGCTCGACGGGAAATTGGCAAGGGTGATCGGTCCGCTCAGGGTGGCCAGCCTTGACATTAGGAATGTCCCAGACAGGATTTTCCTTGAAATCCTTGTCGGCGGAGAATTCCCAGTAGTCTGAGGGATTTTTGCCCCTCGGGTTTCCGCTGGGCTTTCCGGCTCGCTCACCCTTGGCAGCGCTGTGGCGCTTTCCGGGATAGATTTGAGGAATTCGGACCGGATCGAGATTAAATTTATAACTATCCGTCTTTGTAAACCACAGGACCGTCTCATAACGTCCTGAAAAGCGACGATCAGCATTATATCCGAAATTATATCGCCAGATTATTCTGTTTCTCAGTCTAAGACCTAGAGATTTAAATATGTTGTAAAATATTATATCTAGCGGGACTAGTTCACCGTCTTTGACGTAGTTTCCAACCTGCCAGCAGATAGATCCGTCTTCGGCGAGAGTATTGACTAGCGCCTCCGCCACGGTTTCTTGCCAGGCTGTATATTCTTCGAGTGTCAGCTTGTCGCTACGTTCGTAAGATTTACCTATATTATAGGGCGGAGACGAAATTATCAGGTTGAACTTCCCAGCCGGAAGCTGCTGCACGGATTGCAACGCATCACCGCAGAGAAGACGCACGGCCTCTGGTTGCATAGAACTCAACCCTTCCCGAATCACCACCGCAGCTTAAGCGAAGGCGTCAAGTTGGAAAGCGTCTTGGACTTGTCGCTCGACCGGCACAAAATTTATGGCTTCCGCGCCGACCAAGCTGCCTCTCCAGCGAAAGCCACACCCACCACCGACCCACACCACAACCGGTTTTAGGGCGTTGGGCAGGTCCAAATGTCTAATCCTGCTGGAAGTGGTGGTGCTGCCTAGGTGGCCCGCGCACCTGACCTACGTATCACGAATGCGCCACTAAGGTTTAAGGCGCTTTAGCCTCGAAATGAGGAAGAGAGTAGGTTTGCGGCCTTTTGGCCTGTCACCAACTTCCAACCCTATCGGAAGTGGTGGTGCCGCTTACAGGACTCGAACCTGTGACCCCCTCATTACGAATGAGGTGCTCTACCAGCTGAGCTAAAGCGGCGCGCTTCGTTCCAGGACGGGGCCTGGGACCTGGTGTTCCCACCGCCCAAATCACTGGGCGGCGCGAAGAGGGGCCTATTTAGCGGCGCGCGGGCCACTTGCCAAGCGTCGGCGTGAACCACCGTTGCGACGGGGCGCCGGACCGTCGGGTCCGCCGTCCGATCCGCCATCCAAAGAGACCCTGGTGTCGAAGACTCCGGGGTCGTCGGGGATCGGCATCAGGGCGCCACCAGTCTCGGCGGCCCGAACGAAGGGCGTGGATTCGGCATAGGCCGAGGGCAGCTGGGGCCGTTCGCTCATCGTGCGCTCGCGGCGCTCGAACCGCGGGTGGATCAACTCGCCGGTCTCGGCGTAGCTGACGGTCAGCCGAGCCCAGTCCTCGCGGGCATAGGCGAAGGCCCGGCCTTCGGGGTCGAGGTCCGACCAGTCGGCTTCCTGCGGGGCGGCCGCGCCGCGGGCGATCCAGGCGCGAGCCTCGTCGGCCTCGCCGTTGGCGTAGGCGACGCGCGACATCAGGCCGGCGATCCGCGCCGTCAGCGCTTCTTGCGGCAGCAGGCGCGCGGCGGCGCGGGCCGCCACCGGATCGCCGCCGACCAGGGCGCTCTCCACCTTCAGCAACTGGCTCTCTCGCGCCTCGGGCTTGAGGTTAGCCAGGGTCGCCAGGCGGGCGGACCGGACCTTGGGCGTCTCATTGGTCTTCAGGTCGCGATAGGCCAACCACAGGGCCGGATGGGGCGACAGCTTCCAGGCCGCTTCCAGCAGGCTGCCGGCCTTTGCGGCCTTGCCGTCGTCAGCCAGCAGGCGGGCGGCCATGACCACGCCGGGGGCGAAGTCGGGCTTCAGCCGGGCCGACTGAACGGCGAAGTCGAGCGCCTGGGTCAGACCCCTGGGATCGTCGGACTCTTCCAGGGCGGCGGCCGAGGCGGCCAGCAAGGCGGCGCGAGCCCGCTCGGCGACCAAGGGCGGCACGATCTTGCGCTCCAGCGCGCCTTGGACGAGATCAAGAGCGGCCTTCCAGTCTCCGACCTCCAGCCGCGCCTCCAGCAGGGCCCGCCAGGCCCAACGGGCGGTCTTGGCCAGACCATAGGCGGTCTCGGCATGGCGCAGGGCCAGGGTCTTGTCGCCTTCGGCCGAGGCGGTCTGCATCAGGCCGCGCAGGCCGGCCAGCCGCATCTCGGGAAAGCCGAGCATGGCGTTGTAGGCTTGGCGGGCGGCGACATGATCGCCCGCGGCCTCGGCGGCCTGGGCGGCCAGCACCCGGATCAGCGCAGGGGCGTCTTCGGCCAGTTCGGCGGCCTTTTGAGCCAGGCGGCGAGCCTCGGAGCCGTCGCCGGCGGCCACGGCCAGAAAGCCACGCGACAGGGCCTCGATCCCCTGCTTGCGCCTGGACTCGGCCTGGGCGCGGGCGGCGCGCCGCGGCGCCTCGACCACCCATAGCAGGCCGCGCCACAGGATGGTCGCGAGCAGGGCGGTGAACAGGGTCAGCAGGGCGGCGGCCACGGCGGTCATCTCGACCCGCCAGCCCATCCAGTCCAGGCTGGCCGCGCCCGGTTCGCCGGTCAGGGCGACCACCGCCACGGCGATGGCCGCGACGACGAAGAAGACGAACGCCGCGCGGATCATGGCGTCCCCACCGGGGCGGCCGCCGGGGACCGAGTCACCTGAACCAGGCCGGCCAGGGCGTCGGCGCGGAGGGCTGCGATGTGGCGATCGATCTCGACCCGGCGCTCTGCGGTGGCGCGCCAAGGCGCCAGGATGGTCTGAGCGCTTGCGGGCAGCGGCTCGATCGCCGCCAGCGCGCCTTCGATGTCGCCCTCGTTCAACAGCTTCTGGGCCCGGCCGAGCAGGGCGTCCGGGGTCGAGCCCTGGGTCGCGCCGACCTGGCGGATCGAGACGATCCTCGACAAGGCGTGGCGCAGCTTGGCGAGGAAATCGCCCGCGCGTCCCGGATCGCGGGCGGCGACGTCCGCGCGGCCGGCCAGGGCCTCGAACTCGGCGGCGAGGCCCGATCGGGTGGGGGCGCCGGTCTGGGCCAGGCGGTTCAGGGCGCGCAGGTCGGACGACAGAGGCAACATGCGCCCCAACCCGGCCAGTTCCTGGCTGAAGGGCCGCGCCGTGCCGGCGGCGTCGGCCAGGGTGGCGGCGGCCAGGGCGGCGGCGGCGGCGTCGATCGCGCGCTGCTGGCCGTTTTCCAGGACGGCGAGACGCGCCTCCAGGCGCCCGATCTCGATATCGGGCGCGGGCGCGGCGGCCGCGACGGACGGAGGCAGGACGGGGTAGGTTGGGGAGGCCGATGCGATATCCGACACGGGGGCCGCCGGGGCCGGCGGCTTGGCATGGGGGAACGCCGTCGGGCCGAATCGCGCCAGCCCCGCGCCCAGCGCCAGGCAGACCAGGCCGAAGACGACGACCGCCCAGACGCCCAGGCCCAGCCGGCGCCGGGGCGCATAGAGCGCCGGGTCGCGCGGCGCGACGATTTCAGCGGGGTCGGAAGCAGTGGTCATGAGTCCATTCGTGCCCCACGCCGCCGCGCCGCGCAATCGCTCAGCTACAGCGTGAGTAAGCTCAACAGCGCGGTTTCGGTCGGGCGCGGCGCGCACGTCACAGACCTTAGGCCTCCCGTAAGGCCCAACGCTCCAAGCGGCGCGGCGACCGCGGGCGACAGGCACAGGATCCTCAGACGCGGAGCGGGACAGTGAGCGAGCAGAGCCGCCAAGGTCCGCGCGGCTCGGGGCGAATACACCAGCGCCGCCGCGAGGGTGTCGATCGCCGCCAAGGTGGTCGGGGCGGGATCGCGCGCGACGGTCTCGTAAAGCGCCAGGCGGATCGCGGTGACTCCCGCCTCGGCGAGCGGCGCCACCAGATCTCCGGCCGGCTCCAGGGCGCCGGGATGGAGCACGACGCCGTCCAACTCGGCGGCCTCGCCAGCGATCAGCCACGCCAAGGCCTCGACGTCGCCTTCAGCGGACTCCACCCGGGCAAAGCCCGCCTCGCGGGCGGCGGCGGCGGTGCGGTCACCAACCGCGAACGCACGACGCGAGCGGTCAGGGCTGGCGCGGGCGAAGGCCGAGACGCCGTTGACGCTGGTGAAGGCCAGAGCCGCCACGCCCGTCAGGTCGATCACCGGCGACAGGTCGCGCACGGTCAGCAACGGATCGACCAGCGGTGTGAAGCCCATGGCCTCAAGACGAGCGGCGGTGGCCTCCGCGCCCGGCGAGGCCCGGGTGACCCAAATCCGCCGCGACTCGCCGGTCATGGCCCTACTCGGTGAGGATCAGGGCCGGACCGCCCTCGACCCGCACGGCGCCGCCCAGCTCCAACCCCAGGGCTCGGGCCTGGTCGGTGGCGTCGAGGCTGGACAGGGTGACCGAGCCCTCGCGGCGGAAACGGTGGGCGCCGTCCGGAGTCAGGGCCTCGACGATCATCGTCAGGGTCAGGCCCTCCAGCCGGGCATAGGCGCCGACCGCCGTGCGGCACGAGCCTTCCAGGGCGTAGAGCGCTCCGCGCTCGGCGGCCACGGCGAGGGTGGTGGCCTGGCAACGCACGGCCTGCAGCCAGGGCAGGTCGACATCCTCGGCGCGGGTCTCGATGACCAGGGCGCCCTGGCCCGGGGCCGGCGGGGCGGCGATCGGATCAAGCCAACTGCGCGGCAGATGGCCCAGGCCCAGGCGATTCAGGCCAGACTGGGCCAGCAGGATGGCGTCGGCCTCGCCACGCTCCAGCTTGGCCAGGCGGGTGTCGACATTGCCGCGCAGCATGACGATCTCGAGGTCCGGCCGCACGTTCAGGGCCTGGGCTTGCCTGCGTAGCGAGGCGGTGCCCAGGCGCGCGCCCTTGGGCAGGTCTTCCAGCCGCTCGGCGAAGTGGCTGATGAAGGCGTCACGCGGGTCCTCGCGCTCGGGCACGGCCGCCAGCACCAGGCCTGGCGGCAGCTCGGCGGGCATGTCCTTCAGCGAATGGATGGCGCAGTCGATGCGACCCTCGATCAGGGCCTCCTCGATCTCCTTGGTGAACAGCCCCTTGCCGCCGATCTCCATCAGCCGGCGGTCCTGGATGCGGTCGCCGCTGGTGACGATCGGGATCAGCTGGGCGAACGACTCGATGTCGTCGGGTCCCGCGCCGAGGGCGGCCGCGATGCGGGCCTGCATCAAGCCAGACTGGGCCAGCGACAGCTTGGAGCCGCGCGCGCCGATGCGGATGGGTTGCCGGGACACGGTGGGGGCGTTACCTGCAGAGCGATAAGAAGCCTTCGCTGCTACAGGAGCGGCGGGAACCCCGCAACCGAATGACCACCCTTAAGCAACCTGGCCCCACGCAATCGACCCTGACCGTCCTCGGGCTGGAGACCAGCTGCGACGAGACAGCCGCGTCCGTGGTGCGGCGCAGCGCGGACGGCCGCGTCGAGGTGCTGTCGTCGATCGTAGGCACTCAGTTCGAGCAGCATGCCCCGTTCGGCGGCGTGGTGCCCGAGATCGCCGCGCGCGCCCATGTCGAGGCCATCGACGGCGTGGTGGCCCAGGCGATGCGCGCGGCGGGGCTCGGTTTCGCGGACCTGGACGGCGTCGCCGCCACCGCCGGGCCGGGCTTGGTGGGCGGGGTGATGGTCGGGTTGGCGTTCGGCAAGGCCGTCGCCCTGGCCCGCGACCTGCCGCTGGTGGCGGTCAACCACCTGGAGGGCCACGCGGTCTCGGCGCGACTGGGGGCGGAGATCGCCTATCCGTTCCTGCTGCTGCTGGTCTCCGGCGGCCATTGCCAACTGCTGGAAGTGGCCGGCGTCGGGGCCTGCACGCGCCTGGGCACCACCATCGACGACGCGGCCGGCGAGGCCTTCGACAAGATCGCCAAGAGCCTGGGCCTGCCCTATCCCGGCGGCCCGGCCCTGGAAAAGCTGGCGACGAGCGGCGACCCCACCCAGTTCAACCTGCCGCGCGCCCTGCTGGGTCGCAAGGACTGCGACTTCTCGTTCTCCGGCCTGAAGACCGCCGCCGCGCGGCTGGCCGAGAAGGTCACCAACGACACCGAGCGCGCAGACCTGGCCGCCGCCGTGCAGTTCGCCATCGCCCGCCAGCTGTCGGAACGCACCGACCGGGCCATGAAGCTCTATGCCGCTAGCCATCCGGGCCAGGCCTTGCGCTTCGTGGTGGCCGGCGGCGTCGCGGCCAATGGCGCCGTGAAAGCCGCGCTGCGCAAGGCCTGCGACGACAACGGCTTTTCCTTCGACGCGCCCCCCCTGGCCTATTGCACCGACAACGCCGCGATGATCGCCCTGGCCGGGGCCGAGCGGCTGGCGGCCGGGATTTCAGACGACCTGGACGCCGTGGCGCGTCCGCGTTGGCCGCTGGACGAGGCCGCAGCGTTATCCCATCCGAGCAACAACTTCGGCCGCAAGGGAGCCAAGGCATGACCTTCACGCACGCGGGCGTCATCGGCGCCGGAGCCTGGGGCACCGCCCTGGCCCAGGTCTGCGCCCGGGCCGGGCTGAAGGTCACCCTGCAGGCCCGCGAGGCTGAGGTGGTCGCCTCGATCGCCGCCCGCCACGAGAACACCATGTTCCTGCCCGGCGTGCTGCTGGACGACACGGTCATCGCCTCGGCCGACATGGCGGCTCTGGCGGCCTGCGACCTGATCCTGGCCGTGCCGCCGGCCCAGCACCTGCGCTCGGCGCTGACGGCCTTGAAGCCGCACCTGCAGCCCCGCGTCCCGGTGGTGCTGTGTTCCAAGGGCGTTGAGCAGGGCTCGCTCAAACTCATGAGCGAGGTCGCCGGCGAGGTGCTGCCGGGCAATCCGATCGCCGTGCTGTCGGGTCCCAGCTTCGCCGGCGAGGTGGCGCGCGGCCTGCCCACAGCCGTCACCCTGGCCTGCGAGGACGAAGCCCTGGGCATGGCCATCGTCGAGGCCATCGCCATCCCGGCCTTCCGCCCCTATCTCGCCGCCGACGTCATCGGGGCCGAGGCCGGCGGGGCGGTCAAGAACGTGCTGGCCATCGCCTGCGGCATCGTCGAGGGCAAGGACCTGGGCCGCAGCGCCCACGCCGCCCTGATCACCCGCGGCTTCGCCGAACTGACCCGTCTGGCCGTGGCCCTCGGCGGCAAGGCCGAGACGGTGGCCGGCCTGTGCGGCCTGGGCGACCTGGTGCTCACCTGCTCCAGCCCGCAGTCGCGCAACATGAGCGTCGGCCTGGCGCTTGGGGCCGGCCAGACCCTGGAACAGGCCCTGGCCGGCAAGGTCTCGGTGGCCGAGGGCGTGGCCTCCGCCCCCGCCGTTCGCGCCCTGGCCCGCTCCCTGGGTGTCGAGACCCCGATCTGCGAAGCCGTCGCCGCCATCCTGGCCGGCGAAGTCGATGTCAACAGCGCGATCCTCGGCCTACTGTCGCGACCGCTGAAGGCTGAGGCCTAAACCACGATTGGGGACAGGCGCATGCGCCTGTCCCCATCAGCATTCCAAAAGGACCCGCCCCATGCCGCTCTACGCCATCATCTGCAAGGACAAGCCCGGCGCGCTCGAGACCCGCCTGGCCACCCGCCCGACCCACCTGGATTATCTGAACAACAGCCCAAACCTGAAGCTGGCCGGCGCCCTGCTCGACGACGCTGGCGGTCCGATCGGTTCGCTCATCGTGGTCGAGGCGGACGACCTGGCCGGCGCCCAGGCTCAGGCCGATGGCGACCCCTTCACCGCCGCTGGCGTTTTCGAGAGCGTCGAGGTCCATCCCTGGCGGCTGGCGATCGGCAGCCTCTAAGCCGTGATGCCGCTCTTCGCCTTGCACTGCCTGGACCGCCCCCACGCCACGACGTTGCGCGCCGAAACGCGGCCCGCTCATCTGGACTATGTCCGCGCCCAGGCGGCCGAGTACCGGTTCGGGGCCTATCTGTTGGACGAGGGCGGGGCGATGTGCGGCTCGCTGATGGCGGTGGAGTGCGCGGACCTCGCCGCCGCCCGGCGCTTCTCGGCCAACGACCCCTATACGTTGGCCAAGCTGTTCGCGCGGATCGACATCCACGAGTGGCCGGTGGGGATCGACGCGCCGTGAACCCCGCCCGCCCCACGTCTGGCGCCGTGCTTTGCCTGCTGGACGAGATCGCCTCGCCGGGCGCGCGGGGGTTTCGCTTTCGCGAGGGCGACGCGGTGTTCGCCGGCTTCGTGGTGCGGCGGGGCGAAGCGGTGGTCGGCTATGTCGACAGCTGCCCGCATGCCGGCTGGCCATTGGCCGGTCCGAGCGGCCGATTTCTGACTCGCGACAATGACCTGATCCTGTGCGGCGGCCACGCGGCTCTGTTCCGCATCGACGATGGCGCCATGGTGGCGGGGCCTTGTCAGGCCGTGGCGCTGACGGCTTGGCCGGTAGACGTGCAGGATGGCCAGATCGTCGCGCTCTGACTCCGCTCATCGCGGCGAATGCCGGGACCCAGATCCCATAGCGGTGTGGCTGATGGAGGGGCTCAGCGCTCTTGGCGTCAGGCCCAGCGCTACTCCAGCTGGGTCCCGGCATTCGCCGGAATGAGCGGTATTTGTTGAGAAAGAACCCGCCCTTAACCCGTTCCGCCTAGGCTTCTCGCCGACTGAAACCGGGAAACCGCGCCATGGCCGACGGGTCCAATCCGAATTTCGACGCCGAGCTGACCGACGCCCACGACGCGCGCGGCCTGGGCGACAAGCTGCGCTCGTTCGCCAAGGTCAATCCGCGCTTCGCTCCAGATTTGGCCCGCACCCTGCTGGCCAAGCGCGACCACACGGTGGTCGAGGCCTTCGACGCCCACAGCGAACAGGTTGGCTACGAGTTCACCTCGGGCTGGGCGTCCAATAACATTCCGTTCGTCACGCCCCTGCTGCGCGACTTCGCGGCCAAACGCGGCGACGCGCCGATCCGATACCTGGAGATCGGCGCCTATGAGGGCCGCAACCTGGCCTTCATGGACTGGCTGATCCCCAATCGCCTGGATGTCACGGTGATCGACCCCTGGTTCGACGAGGCCCTGAACCCGGAAGAGAAATACCACGCCGTCGAGCCGCGCTTTCACCGCAACATGGCCAAGACCTCGTTCCGGTCGATGACCGCCCGCAAGGGGTTCTCGACCTATGAGCTGCCGCGCATGCTGCAGGTCGGTGAAGGCTTCGACCTGATCTATGTCGATGGCAGCCACACCGCCTTGGCCGTTCTGATCGACCTGTGCTTCTGTGCCAGCCTGCTCAGCGTCGGCGGCCTGATGGTGCTCGACGACTACTGGCACGACATCAGCGAAATCGGCGGCCCCGGCGTCAAGCAGGCCGTGGACCAGTTCCACGGCGCGTTCGGGCGCTATTTCGAGATCACGGCGGTGTACCGCCAGGTGGCCCTGACCAAGATCAGCGAGATCCCGCGGTAGATACGAGTGGGGACATGCGCATGCGCATGTCCCCATCAGCGCCCACGATCCTTACACCCGCTCTTCCGCCGAGAACGCCGCCAGGTCGTCGATCAGCGACTGGGCCGCCTGGGCTACCAGCGCGCCGCCCTTTTCGGGCGTGGCCTGGGCCGGGTCGGAGCCCATGCGGCCGTCAGCGTAGCGGGCGCGGAAGTCCAGAGCCTCGCGGATCGGGCCGGTCGGGGCGATCCTGGGCTCATAGTCCGCCGACTTGATGCTACCTGGATAGGCCCACTGGGTCACGGCGATCTCGGACGGGGTCGCGTGGCTGCCGTGGCCGACCGGGAACTGCTGATTGGCCAGACTGAGCACGCCGCTCAGATCCCACCAATTCTTGAGCTTCAGCGCGAACGGCGCGCGTTCGCGCCGAAAGCTGTACTCGGCGTAGATCTCGGAAAACGCCGCTTCGATCGAGGCGACATTGCCGCCATGGCCGTTGAGGAAATAGATCTTCTCGAAGCCGTGGGCGCCGAGCGAGCGCACCCAGTCGCCGATCGCGGCGATGAAGGTCGTGGGCCGCAGGAAGATGGTGCCCGGAAAGGCCAGGTGATGCTGGGCCATGCCGACATTGAAGGTCGGGGCCACCAGCACGCTCGAAGAGAGTTTGCTGGCCTCGTGCGAGATGATCTCCGGGCACAACCAGTCGGTCCCCAGCAAACCCGTGGGCCCATGCTGCTCGTTGGAGCCGATCGGCACCACTACGGTCTTCGACGTCGCGAGATAGGCCTCGATCTCGGGCCAGGTCGAAAGGGCGAGCAGCATGGCTGGAACTCCGCGAGAGACTATCGATGCCTTAACGCCGATGCGGCGGCGATACAGAGAAATGGGGCGCGCCGCCAGAATCCCCAATGGTCTTCTTGCGTCGCTCCGCTCGCCGCGCATAACTCCGCCGCAACGAGATCAAGGGAGTGCAGGGCGTGAGCAACGGACAGGTTTTTCCGGTTTCCGACGACTGGGCGGGCAAGGCTCATATCGACGCCGCCGGCTATGACGCCGCCCTGGCGCGGGTCGAGGCCGATCCCGAGGCCTATTGGCGCGACCTGGCCGCCCGGCTGGACTGGATCACGCCACCGACCCAGATCAAGGACGTCTCGTTCGCCAAGGACGACTTCCGCATCCACTGGTACGCCGACGGCGTGCTCAACGCCTCGGTCAATTGCCTGGACCGCCACCTGCCGCATCGCCAGGACGAGGTAGCCCTGATCTTCGAGGGCGACGATCCGGGCGTGTCGTCGAAGATGAGTTATGGCGAGCTGCACGTCCAGGTTTGCAAGATGGCCAATGTCCTCAAGGACCAGGGTGTCCGGAAGGGCGACCGGGTGACCATCTACCTGCCGATGATCCCGATCGCCGCGGTGGCCATGCTGGCCTGCGCGCGGATCGGTGCGGTGCATTCGGTGGTGTTCGGCGGCTTCTCGCCCGACGCCATCGCCGGGCGGATCCAGGACTGCGCCTCGCACTTCGTGATCACCGCCGACGAGGGCAGGCGCGGCGGCAAGCGGGTGCCGCTGAAGGCCAATATCGACAAGGCGCTGGAGAGTTGCCCCTGGGTGGGCAAGGTGCTTATGGTCCGCTGGACCGGCGCCGACGTGCCGTTGGTGCACGCCCGCGACATCGTCTGGGACGACGTCCAAGAGGCCGCCTCGGCGGACTGCCCGCCCGAGCCGATGAACGCCGAGGATCCGCTGTTCATCCTCTATACCTCCGGCTCGACGGGCAAGCCCAAGGGCGTGCTGCACACCACCGGCGGCTACCTGGCCTGGGCCAGCTGGACCCATGAGGTCGTGTTCGACTACCGACCCTCTGCTCCAGGCAAGAACGGTGAAGTGTTCTGGTGCACCGCCGATGTCGGCTGGGTGACGGGCCACAGCTATGTGGTCTACGGCCCTCTGGCCAATGGCGGGACCAGCCTGATCTTCGAGGGCGTGCCCAACTACCCCACCCCGGCGCGGTTCTGGGAGGTGGTCGACAAGCACCAGGTCGAGATCTTCTACACCGCCCCAACGGCTCTGCGGGCCCTGATGCGCGAGGGCGACGACTGGGTGACGAAGAACGACCTGTCGTCCCTGCGCCTGCTGGGCAGCGTCGGCGAGCCGATCAATCCCGAGGCCTGGCTCTGGTACCACCGCGTGGTCGGCAAGGACCGCCTGCCAATCGTCGACACCTGGTGGCAGACCGAGACTGGCGGCATCCTCGTCTCGCCGCTGCCCGGCGCCACCGCCCTTAAGCCCGGCTCGGCCACCAAGCCCCTGCCCGGCGTCAAGCTGCAACTGGTCGACGCCGAGGGCCAGGTGCTGGAGGGCGCCACCGAGGGCAATCTGGTGATCACCGACAGCTGGCCGGGGCAGATGCGCACCGTCTACGGCGATCACGGCAGGTTCTTCGAGACCTATTTCAGCGCCTATCCGGGCAAGTATTTCACCGGCGACGGCTGCCGGCGCGACGCCGACGGCTATTATTGGATCACCGGTCGCGTGGACGACGTGATCAACGTCTCGGGCCACCGCCTGGGCACCGCCGAGATCGAGAGCGCCCTGGTGGCTCATGACACGGTCGCCGAGGCCGCGGTAGTCGGCTATCCGCACGACATCAAGGGCCAGGGCGTCTATGCCTATGTGACGCTGAAGTCGGGCGTCGAGGCGACCGACGAGCTGCGCAAGACGCTGATCCTCTGGGTGCGCCAGGAGATCGGACCGTTCGCCGCGCCGGACATCCTGCAATGGGCGCCGGGTCTGCCCAAGACCCGCTCGGGCAAGATCATGCGCCGCATCCTGCGCAAGATCGCCGAAAACGAACTGGGCAGCCTGGGCGACACCTCGACCCTGGCCGATCCGTCGGTGGTCGAGGATCTGGTGAAAAATAGAGCCAACGCCTGATGCGCGCCGGGGCGGAAACCGGCCGTAGCGTTTTCGAGCGAAGTGGATTCCGGTTCGCGTGAAGAAAATGCGCTAAGTCAAAATCTAGAGCATTCCGATCTGGTATAATCAGATCGGAATGCTCTAGGCTTCCGCCCATGCCCAGACTTGGTTTCGTCGTTGCCGTGATGATGCTGGCCTGTCCGGAGCTCGCCATGGCCGCGAACGCGGCCAACGCCGATTGGGTGCGCCAGGTCGAACGCGGCGACATCGCCCTGGACGCCCATCCCGATGCGGGCGGCCGCGGCGGATCGGTGCGGGCGATGATCGACATAGACGCGCCGCCGGACGCTGTCTGGCGCACCATCCTCGACTGCCAGCGCGCCGCGCGCATGACCCCCAGCGTTCGGCGCTGCACGGTATTGTCGCGCGACCCCTCCGGGCGGACCGAGACCCGCGAGCACGTGATCAAGTGGAGCTTCCTGCTGCCGGCCTTCCATTCGGTCTCGCGCCTGGAACTGGATCCGCCCCGCAAGATCGTCTTCCGCTGCGTGGATGGCGACATCAAGGATTGCGAGGGCGCGTGGCTGCTGGAGTCCCGCAACGGCGGCAAGGCCACGCGCGTCACCTATCAGAACCGGGCCCGCGCCCCCTACGGCATGCCGTCCGGCCTGGCGGCCATGGCCATGCGCCGCGACGTGCCCGCCGCCCTCCGCGCCCTGCGCCGCGAGAGCGTGGCGGCGGCGCGGTGAGCCAGCCGGCTTTCATGACAAGACGGTAAGCTTGGCGCCTCCGACACCGGTGATAGGGTCGCGCCTTCAGATTTCCGGAGCGTCGACCTCATGATCCGTCCCGCCGCCAAGGCCGCCCTCGTGGCGCTGGCTCTCTCCACGACCGCTCTTTCGCCGATCGCCCACGCCCAGACCAAGCCCACGGCCCCCGTCGCCGGCGTAACCGTGCCGCCGATCGTCTACGAGGAACGGACCCTGGCCAACGGCCTGAAGGTCTATACCGCCCGCGACGCCACCACGCCCAACGTGACGGTGCAGGTCTGGTACGGCGTCGGCAGCAAGGACGATCCCGAAGGCCGCTCGGGCTTCGCACACCTGTTCGAACACCTGATGTTCAAATCGACGCGTAACATGCCCACCGAATATTTCGACCGGCTGACCGAGGACGTCGGCGGCTTCAACAACGCCTCCACCTATGACGACTTCACCAACTATTACGAGGTCGTGCCGGCCAACCACTTGCAGCGCCTGTTGTGGGCCGAAGCCGAGCGCCTGAGCTCGCTGGTCATCGACGACGCGGTGTTCAAGTCCGAGCGCGACGTGGTCAAGGAAGAGCTGCGCCAGCGGGTGCTGGCCAATCCCTATGGCCGGTTCTTCTCGCTGAACATCACCCAGGCCTCGTTCGCCCAGCACCCCTACAAGCGCCCGGGCATCGGCTCGATCGAGGAGCTGGACGCCGCCACCGTCGATGATGTCCGCGCCTTCCACGCCGCCTATTATCGCCCCGACAACGCCGCCCTGATCGTGGTCGGCAACTATGACGAGGCCCAGCTCAACGCCTGGATCGACCAGTATTTCGCGCCGCTGAAGACCCCGGCGTCGGCGATCAAGCCGGTCACCGTGGTCGAGCCGCCGCGCACGGGGGCGAAAATCGTCACCACCTATGGTCCCAACGTGCCGCTGCCGGCCGTGGCCATGACCTGGCTGGCCCCGGCCGCCGCCAATCCGGACGCTCCGGCCCTGTCGGTGCTCGACGCCATCCTGTCGGCTGGCAAGTCGTCGCGACTGTATGACGCCTTGGTTTATGACCAGAAGATCGCCCAATCGATCTTCTCCTCGACCAGCACCAACGCCCAGCCAGGGATCTTCTATGTCGGCGCGATCATGGCCGGCGGCAAGACGGTGGAGCAGGGCGAGGCCTCGCTGACCGCCCAGGTCGCCAAGCTGCGCGCCGCGCCGCCGACGGCCGCCGAACTGGCCGAGGCCAAGGCTGGGCTGCTGGCCGACGCCGTCCGCAGTCGCGAGACCATCGATGGCCGCGCCTTCGCCATCGGCTACGCCCTGCGCACCGAGGGTGACGCCGCTCGCGCCAACACCGACCTGGCCGCCCTGCAGGCCGTCACCGCCGTCGACGTCCAGCGGGTGGCCAAGACGTACTTGGCCGACGATCGCAAGGTGACCGTCCGCTACCTGCCGGAGTCGGCCCGTCCGGCCGGGGCCAGGGACCCGTTCGACGCGCCCAAGCCGACGCCGTCGGTGACCTTCAGCGGGGCCGTCACCAGCCTGGCGCCCGAGGCCGAACGCCTGGCCCCGCCCGTCGCCGGCGCGCCCGTCGCCCCGGTCCTGCCCTCGCCGGTCGAGAAGACTCTGGCCAACGGCCTGCGGGTGATCGTCGCCAAGTCCAGCGACCTGCCGCTGATCACCGCCGATCTGACCGTTCGCGGCGGTTCGGGCGCCGATCCAGCCGGCCTGGCGGGCGTCTCCAGCCTGACCGCCGAGTTGCTCACCGAAGGCACCAAGACCCGCACCGCCACCCAGGTGGCCGCCGCCACCGAGGCCCTGGGCGCCAATCTGGAAGCGGGTTCAGGCTGGGAAGCCTCGTCCCTGACCCTCAGTATCATCGCCGACAAGGCCCCTCAGGGCCTGGCGATCATGGCCGACGTGGCCGAGAACCCGACCTTCAAGGCCGACGAACTGGAGCGGGTGAAGGCCGAGGCCCTGGACGGCCTGTCGGTCAGCCTGCAGCGTCCCGGGGCGGTGGCCGGCTTCGCGGCGCCGACCGTGATCTATGCCGGATCGGGCTATGGCCACGTTGCCAGCGGCACACCGGGGTCTCTACCGAAGATCACCCGCGACTCTCTGGTCAAGACCCACGCCGCCTATTGGCGGCCCGACAACGCCATACTGATCCTGACCGGCGACCTGACCCCCGAGCAGGGTTTCGCCCTGGCCGAGACCGCGTTCGGCGGCTGGGTCAGGCCGGCCGGCGCCGCGCCCGCCCCGATCAAGGGTCCGACCGGCTATGCGCCGCGCAACCTGATCATCGACCTGCCGGGGGCCGGTCAGGCCGCCGTGGTGGTGGTCAAGCCGGCCATCCTGCGCAGCGACCCGCGCTACTATGCCGGCCTGGTCGCCAATGGCGTGCTGGGCGGCGGCTATTCCTCGCGCCTGAACCAGGAGATCCGCATCAAGCGCGGCCTCTCCTACGGGGCAGGGTCCAGCCTGTCGCCCCGCGCCGCGATCGGCGGCTTCTCGGCCAATGTCCAGACCAAGAACGAGTCGGCCGCCCAGGTGGTGACCTTGATCAAGGAAGAGCTGGCCCGGCTGGGCGACACCCCGGCCTCGACCGGCGAACTGGCGGCCCGCAAGTCGGTGCTGGTCGGCGACTTTGGCCGTGACCTGGGCACCTCGGAAGGCCTGGGTGGCATACTGGGCAATCTGGCGATCTATGGCGTGCCGCTGGACGAGATCCAGGTGTTCACGAGCAAGATCGAGGCGGTCTCAGCCGCCGATGTCCAGGCCTTCTCCAAGACCATGCTCGACCCGGCCCAGACCAGCGTCATCGTGGTGGGCGACGCCAAGACCTTCGGCGGCACGGTCAAGGCCGTGCTGCCGGGCGCCGTGGAAATCCCTGTCAGCCAGCTGGATCTCGACAGCCCGACCCTGGTGAAGGGGAAGTAGTGAAAGTCCTCCCCCTGTGGGGGGAGGACTTGGAAGGTCAGCCCTTGGCGGCGAGCAGGTCCCGGATCTCGGTGAGCAGCTTCTCTTCCGGTGTCGGGGCCGCCGGCGCCTCGGTCGCGGGGTCCTCGGCGTCGGCGCGGCGGATCTTGTTGACCAGCTTGACCAGCAGGAACACCACCGTCGCAACGATCACGAACTGGATCACGGTGTTTATGAAGGCGCCGTACTGGATAGCCACCTTCTCGACGACCGTGGTGGCGGGATTCTCGGGCTTCAGCACCCATTCCAGCTTGGAAAAGTCGAGTCCACCCATCAGCAGGCCGATCGGCGGCATGATCACCTGATCGACCAGGCTCTTGACGATGCCGTTGAACGCCGCGCCGATGATGACGCCGACCGCCAGGTCGATGACGTTGCCGCGAGAGATGAACTCGCGGAACCCCTTCACCACGCTCATGCTGGACCTATTCGTCGGCGTTGAGACGGCCGCGCAATTCCTTTCCGCTCTTGAAGAACGGCACGTGCTTGGCGCGCACGTCAACGGTCTCGCCGGTACGCGGATTACGCCCAGCGCGGGCCGGACGTGAACGCACCGACAAGGCGCCGAAACCGCGAAGTTCCACTCGGCCACCTTCCTCGAGCGCACCGATCATGCGCTCGAGAATGACGCCGACAACGCGTTCGACGTCTTTCTGGGTTAGGTGTGGATTCTCGTTCGCGAGCCTGGCGATGAGTTCGGACTTGATCATCGATATCCCCGACGCCCTAAGCGGCCCTGGGGAGAAGGGCCTGGCGCGGGTGCGACCTTTGCCCAAGGAACCCTGAGTCTTCAAGGAAAAGCTTCGGTTAACGGCGCCGTTCGGTCGGCTGGACGACTGACTTGATCGAGGGTCGATAAAAGCAAACGGCGGCCGGATCACTCCGGCCGCCGTTGCCTCAGCTCAAAAAGAGCAGAAGACTATTCCTTCGGGGTCGCCCGCTCGCGCAGGGCGGCGCCCAGGATGTCGCCCAGCGAGGCGCCGGAGTCCGACGAGCCGAACTGCTCGATGGCTTCCTTTTCCTCGGCCATTTCCAGCGACTTGATCGACATCGAAACGCGGCGAGCCGCCTTGTCGATATTCACGATCTGAGCGTCGACGCGGTCACCCACGGCGAAGCGCTCGGGGCGCTGTTCCTGGCGATCGCGCGACAGGTCCGACTTGCGGATGAAGGCGGTCATCAGGGCGTCGTCTTCACCGAAGCGAACTTCGATGCCGCCGGTGGTGACTTCCGTCACCGTGACGGTCACGGTCTGGTTCTTGCGATAGGTGTCG
This sequence comes from Caulobacter sp. DWP3-1-3b2, assembly GCF_049896325.1. Lineage (NCBI taxonomy): Bacteria > Pseudomonadati > Pseudomonadota > Alphaproteobacteria > Caulobacterales > Caulobacteraceae > Caulobacter > Caulobacter sp. DWP3-1-3b2. The sequence goes on along the minus strand of NZ_JAFCUB010000001.1, from coordinate 211,637 downwards.
CCCGACATCGGATCGCCACCCAGCTGCTTGATGCCCAGCGAGATGCGTTCCTTCTCGACGTCGACGTCGAGAACCTTCGCCTTGACCATGTCGCCCTTCTTGTAGCGCGACATCGCCTCTTCGCCCGACGCGCTCCAGTCGATATCCGACAGGTGCACCATGCCGTCGATGTCGTTGTCGAGGCCGATGAACAGACCAAACTCGGTCGCGTTCTTGACTTCGCCTTCGACGGTCGAGCCGATCGGATGGGTTTCGACGAAGGAATCCCAGGGATTGGCCAGGGCTTGCTTCAGGCCCAGCGACACGCGGCGCTTGGACGGATCGACGTCCAGCACGACCACGTCGACTTCCTGCGAGGTCGAGACGATCTTGCCGGGGTGGACGTTCTTCTTGGTCCAAGACATTTCGCTGACGTGGACCAGGCCTTCAACGCCGGCTTCCAGCTCAACAAACGCGCCGTAGTCGGTGATGTTGGTGATCCGGCCCGTGAATTTGGCGCCGACCGGGTACTTGGCTTCGACACCATCCCACGGATCCGACTGCAGCTGCTTCATGCCGAGGCTGATGCGCTGGGTGTCGGGGTTGATCTTGACGATCTGCACCTTGACGGTGTCGCCGACGGCCAGGACTTGCGACGGGTGGTTGACGCGCTTCCAGCTCATGTCGGTGACGTGGAGCAGGCCATCGATGCCGCCGAGGTCCACGAACGCACCGTAGTCGGTGATGTTCTTGACCACGCCTTCGCGAATTTCACCCTCTTGCAGCTGCGACACCAGTTCGGTGCGCTGCTCGGCGCGGGCTTCTTCCAGGATGGCGCGGCGCGAGACGACGATATTGCCGCGCGGACGGTCCATCTTGAGGATGGCGAAGGGCTGTTCCTTGCCCATCAGCGGGCCGACGTCGCGCACCGGGCGGATATCGACCTGCGAGCCGGGCAGGAACGCCGAGGCGCCGCCCAGGTCGACGGTGAAGCCACCCTTGACGCGGCCAACGATGGCGCCGAGCACGGGTTCGTTCTTGGCGTAGACGCCTTCCAGACGAGTCCAGGCTTCTTCGCGCTTGGCCTTTTCGCGGCTGATCACCGCTTCGCCGAGGGCGTTTTCCAGGCGTTCCAGGAAGACTTCGACCGAGTCGCCGACCTTGATGGTCGCCTTGCCGTTCTCGTCGACACCGAATTCCTTTTGCGGCACGCGACCTTCGGTCTTCAGACCGACGTCAATGATCGCGAAGTCCTTTTCAATCCCGACAACGATGCCTTTGACGACGGTGCCTTCCGCGAAGTCGCGGCCGCCCATGGAATCGTTCAACAGCGCTTCGAAATCGTCGCGCGTCGGGTTGAAGCTCATATCGTCAGCCATGCTGATGTTTAGTCTCGTGTTGAGGGAAGCCCTGCGGTGAGCAGCCGTCGAATGACGGTTCTCGGGATTCCGGGTGTGGGGTTTTTTGAGGCGGGTCCGGCGCTTCCAAAGCGGCGGCGAGGCGGGCGGTGGATTAGCCCGGGAGGTTCCCCGACCGGGCGCGCGCCGTCTCGACAATGCGGCGGGCCGCATCGAAGGCCTGGTCTATAGTCATTTCCGACGTATCAAGCAAGACGGCGTCGGCGGCCTGGGTCATCGGCGAATCGGCGCGGCCGCCGTCGCGTTCGTCGCGCTTCCTGATGTCGGCCAGGATTTCGTCATAGGCGACGGCCTCGCCCTGGCCGACAAGCTGCCTCCAGCGACGATCGGCGCGGATTTCGGCGGAAGCGGTGACATAGAGCTTGGCCGGCGCGGCGGGCGCGATGACCGTGCCGATATCGCGGCCGTCGATGACGCTGCCCGGCTCCTGGGCGGCGAACCGCTGTTGAAACTCGCGGAGCGCCTGCCGGACCGGGGTATGGACCGCCACTCGGCTGGCCAATTCGCCGGCGGCGCGGGTGCGCAGTTCGGGCTGTTCGAGTTCGGAAGGCCGCAGCGCCAGGGCCGCCGCCGTCGCGACGCTCACGTCGTCGAGATCACCGCCGTCTTGCGCCACCTTCAGGCCGACGCCGCGGTACAGCAACCCCGAGTCCAGCAGCGGATAGCCGTAGAGCTTGGCCAGGCGCGAGGCGATCGTGCCCTTGCCCGAGGCGGCGGGACCATCGACGGCGATGATGAAGGCCATGAATAGGCTCCGCTTTCGCTCCCGACGTACGGACGGAAGGGATTTAATCCGTCTCCCCGGCGAAGGCCGGGGCTCAGGTGAAACCCACGAGCCGCTCAGGATGAATCTGGGTCCCGGCCTTCGCTGGGAAAACGGTAGTGGGATGGCGTATCTAGCGCTTCAGGCGTCCTCGAGCGTTGCTCCCAGCCCGCGCATCATCTCCGCGAAGCCGGGGAAGCTGGTGGCGATCATGCCGGGCTCGTCGATCTCGACCGGCTGCTGGGCGGCCATGCCGAGGATCAGGTGGCTCATGGCGATGCGGTGATCGCCGTGGGTGTGGACGAGGCCGCCGCCGCGCACAGGATGATTGGCGCGCGCCGTACCGATCACCGTCATGCCCTCGGGCTCTTCCTCGACGGTGACGCCGCAGGCCTTCAAGCCCGCCGCCGTCAGGGCGATGCGATCGCTTTCCTTGACCCGCATCTCGCCGATGCCGCGCATCACCGTGGAGCCCTCGGCGAAGGCCGCGGCCACCGCCAGGATCGGATATTCGTCGATCATCGCCGGGGCCCGCTCGGGCGGCACAACCACGCCCTTCATGTCGGGGGAGTAGCGGGCGGTGATGTCGCCGACCTGCTCGCCGCTGGCCTCGCGGATATTGGCGATCACCAAGTCCGCGCCCATCTCCTGAAGCGTCGTGAACAGGCCGGTGCGCAGGTCGTTGAGCATCACGCCTTCGACCGTCACTTGCGAGCCTGGGACGATCAGGCCAGCCACCAGCGGGAAGGCCGCCGACGACGGGTCGCCGGGCACCGCCACATGGGTTCCGGTCAGCTTCTGGCCGGCCGGCAGGCGGATGTGGCGGACATTGTCGCGGTCCTCCACGGTCACCTCGGCCCCGAAGGCGCGCAGCATGCGCTCGGTGTGGTCGCGGGTGGCTTCGGGCTCGATCACCTCGACCCCGCCCTCGGCGTGAAGGCCAGCCAGCAGCACGGCCGACTTCACCTGGGCCGAGGCCATCGGCAGGGTGTATTGCAGGCCGCGCAGGTTGCCGCCCTTCAGGGTCAGCGGCAGGCGGCCCTTGTCGCGGCCCAGCCAGGTTGCGCCCATCCGGGCGAGGGGATCCAGCACCCGGCTCATCGGCCGGCCGCGCAGCGACTGGTCGCCGGTGAAGGTGGCGCAGAGCGGGAAGCCCGCCGCCGCGCCCATGACCAGCCGCACGCCGGTGCCGGCATTGCCGCAGTCGACGACGTCCGACGGCTCGACGAAGCCGCCCTTGCCCTCGATCCGCCAGCGGCCGCCGCCCTCCTGTTCGACCCGCGCGCCGAACGATCGCATGGCCTGGGCGGTCGCCAGGACATCGGCGCCCTCCAGCAAACCCTCGACCGTGGTGGTCCCCGAAGCCAGGGCGCCCAGGATCAGCGAGCGGTGCGAAATCGACTTGTCGCCGGGCGCGCGGACCGTTCCGCGCAGGGGCCCGCCAGGGGTGCTCTTCAATCCAGCCGCCGTCATGCCGCCACCGGCCTCCGTATCATGAGCTTTTCGCGAGGGGATTGCTTTTGACAGCGGCTCCCTAGCATGGCAAGTGACCCGCCGCTTTCCCCATCTGGATCAAAGGGTCGCCAACTTGGCCAATCCCGAACTGGGCGCAAAACAAATTTGCCCCAACTGCCAATCGAAATTCTACGACCTGGGCCGCCGCCCGGCCCTATGTCCCAAGTGCGGCGAGTCGTTCGATCCTGAAGAGGCGCTGAAGTCGCGTCGGGTTCGCGCGCGCGCCATCACGCCGGACTATGACGCCGAGGACGAAAAACCCGTCGCTCCCGCCAAGGAGCCGGACGGCTACGAGGACGAGGTCGATGAGACCCCGGAAATCGACCAGGCGGTGGAAGCCGATGTGGTCGACGCCGAGGACGACACCGACCCGGTCGCGACCCCGGCCGCCGGCGCCGACGAGCTGGGCGTTGATTTCGCCGAGGACGAAGACCTGGCCGAGGACGAAGCCGACGACGTTCCGTTCCTTGAGGACGAAGACGAGGAAGACGTCCTCGACGACGAAATCGAAGGCCTGCCGGGCGCCGACGACGACGATCGCTAGGCCCTTTCATTGAAGATATTTTTCGGGAACGACGATCTCGAAAAATATCCGAAAAAATGTGCCGGGAGGGTTGATCCAAAAATCCTCCCGGCATAGGTTCCGCGCCTCTTCGGGGGCCACCCAATCGGGGCCGCCGCAGACACCGAGACATTCCGGGTTTTTCCACTTGGAAATCCTTGAACTCTTGGGGCTTTAGCTCAGCTGGTAGAGCGCTTGCATGGCATGCAAGAGGTCAGCGGTTCGACTCCGCTAAGCTCCACCAAAACGGCCGCTTCCCTAAAGGGAGCGGCCGTTTCCATGTCTGGGGTCCAGCTCCTCCTCCAGTGGGGGAGGTCTCGGCGAAGCCGACGGAGGGGGGAGTGGTCGGCAGGTGATCTCCTGCAGGATCTATGGCCCTAAACTCCCCCCACCGATCGCTTCGCGATCGCCTCCCCCACAAGGGCAGGACTTGACCCTAAGCCCCCCGCGCCACGAACCAGCCGTTGCGGAAGCCCTTGTCGGCCTTGCCATAGACAAACGGCCCGCCGTCCGGCGCGGTGAAGCGACCTCCGGCTGCGAGCAGGATGGCGTGGCCGGCGGCGGTGTCCCATTCCATGGTCGGGCCGTGGCGCGGATAGAGGTCGGCCGCGCCCTCGGCGATGCGGACCAGTTTGATCGAACTGTCCATCGGCGCGCGCAGATCAAAGCCGTATTCGGCCGCAAGTTCGGTCGCGCGCTCTTCGCTCATGGTGTGGCTGACCAGGGCCAGGGCCTGGCCTTTCAGCCAAGGGCGGGCGCGCACGGCGACCTCGGCAGCGCCCGGTCCGTCGCGCTTGATCACGCCGTCGGCGGTCGTGAACCAAATCTCGCCCGTGGCGGGCGCGCAGATCGCGCCGGCCACGGGAGCCCCGTTGTCGATCAGGCCGATATTGACCGTGAAATTGGGATCGCCGCGCACGAAGGCCTTGGTGCCGTCCACCGGATCGACCAGGAAGAAGCGCGGGCCAATGACGTCGGGCGCGCCGAACTCGCTGGCGTGCTCCTCGGAGATCGCCGGGATATCGGGAAAGCGTTCGGCCAGCAGGGTCAGGATCAGCCGCTCGCCAGCCCGGTCCGCCTCGGTGACCGGGCTTTCATCGGCCTTGCGGACCACGTCCAGATCGGTGCGCCAGAACGGCAGGATGACCTCGGCGGCCGCCTCGACGATGGTCGCCAGATATCGGCCCATGTCGGCCAAATCTTGAGTGCTCATTAGGTCCCTCTGGGGTCGTCGCCGACGAAGACCAAGCTGACGCGCGTCGCGTCCACCGTCTGCTTGCCGGCGTCCTCGAAATTGACGGTCACGCGATGGCCGATCACCGATTGCACCTGGCCCAGCCCCCAGCCGGGCTGGCCGGGATGGCGCACGAGGACGCCGGGCTCGAGAAACGGATCCATCACCCGCCCCTGATAGGCGACCGGTCCCGTTTGCCAAAGCCACAAATCACGCCAAAGATCGCGTCATGACCGAAGCCGACGCCCCCTCGCCCGCCCTGACCGACGCTCCCGCTCCGGAATTGAACGTCCCCAAGCTCGACATAGGGGGCCCCGACTTCGCCGCGATGGTCGCCGCGCGGCTCTGTCACGACTTCATCAGTCCGGCCAGCGCCATCGTCTCGGGCCTGGACCTGCTGGAGGACCCGTCGGCCCAGGACATGCGCGAGGACGCCATGAGCCTGATCGCCTCCAGCGCCCGCAAGCTGGCCGACCTGCTCCAGTTCACGCGCGTCGCGTTCGGCGCGTCTGCCTCGGCGGAGAACTTCGACTCCCGTGAGCTGGAAAAGTTGTCGCAGGGTGTGTTCGCTCATGTCCGCCCGACCATGGTGTGGGACATACCGGCCACTGTGCTGAACAAGGCCAGTGCGCGGGCCATTCTCAACATCGCCCAACTCGCGGCTAGCGCCCTGCCCGCTGGCGGGGTGGCGACGCTAAAGGCCGTGGTCCTGGACGGCCGTGTGGCCATCACCGCCGACGCGCTGGGCCCCCGCGCCCGGCTTCGCCCGGAGGTCTTGGCCGGACTGAAGGGCGAGGCCCTCGCCGAGGGGCTGGGCGGCCCCTGGGTGCAGGCGGCTTATCTTCACGCCTTGGTGCGCGCCGCCGACGGCCAGGTCGGGGTCGAATTGGCTGAAGACCGGGTCAGCCTGGCCGCATGGGTTCCCGCTTAGGCCCCTTCGCGACGATTAAGACCGGACATCGTCCGCAACGTCACTGCTCCTTAACCCCCGCCGCGCCAATCTGGGGGTCTTGAATTGGAGCATGCCGTGAAGACCTGCCTCGTCGTCGATGACAGTCGGGTGATCCGAAAAGTCGCCCGGCGCGTCTTGGAGGACATCGGCTTCGAGATCGCCGAGGCCGCCGATGGCGTGGAGGCCCTGGCCTGGTGCCGGGCGGCCATGCCTGACGCTGTTCTGTTGGACTGGAACATGCCGGTGATGAACGGGATCGAATTCCTGCGCCATCTGCGCCAGGAGCCGGGCGGCGACGCTCCGGTCGTGGTGTTCTGCACCGTCGAGAACAGCATCGAGCGCATCCGCCAGGCGTTGGACTGCGGCGCCAATGAATACATCATGAAGCCGTTCGACGGCGACATCATCACGGCGAAATTCGCCGAGGCGGGCCTGCTGTGATTCCCGAGGACATGGAGCTTCTGGCCGCCCTGGCCCGCCAGCGCGCCGGTCTGCGGATCGAGAGTGACAAAACCTACCTCGTTGAAAGCCGTCTCGGGCCGCTGGCCCGGCGTGAAGGCTTCGAGTCGATTGAAGCGATGATCGCCGCCCTGCGCGCCCATCGCGAGGACCGGTTGATCTGGGCCGTGGTCGAGGCCCTGACCCTCAACGAAACCGCCTTCTTCCGCGACCGCGAGACCTTCGCCCATCTGCGCGATACGCTGTTGCCGGCCCTATCGCGCCAGACTCGCGATCGCCCGATCCGAATCTGGAGCGCCGCCTGCTCGACCGGCCAGGAAGTCTATTCCCTGGCCATGACCGCAGCGGACGCGCGCGGCGTCGAGCCGGGCGCGCGCTTTGAATTCTTCGGGTCGGACCTTTCCGACCGCTGCCTGGAGAAGGCCCAGAGCGGGCTCTACACCCAGTTCGAGGTGCAGCGCGGCCTGCCGATCCGGCTGCTGGTCAAGCATTTCGAGAACGCCGATGAAATGTGGGCGATCAGCCCGCGTATCCGCCAGGCGGTGCGCTGGCGGCGGATCAATCTGATGGCCGACCTATCGCCTCTGGGCAAGTTCGACGCCATCCTGCTGCGCAATGTGCTGCCGGGGCTTGATCCCGGCGTCCACGCCCGGGTTATCGAGAGCCTGGCCGCGCGCCTCGAGGACGACGGCGTGCTGCTGATGGGCGAGGGTGAGAGCCTCACCGAGGTCACCGGGGCCGTACTGCCGGTCACCGATCATCCCGGCCTGTTCACCCGCGACCCCAACTTCCGCGCCGCCGCCTAGGCGCCTCAGGCCCCGGCCCATCCGCGAAAAAGCCCGCCGGTCGACTGACCGGCGGGCTCAATCTTCAGTCCGCAGCTAGACGCTTACTTGGCGTCCTTGGCGGTGTCGCTGACGGCGTGGCCGGCCGACGAGACGTCCTTGCCGGCGCCTTCGACGGTGTTGCAGGCGGCGACGGACAGGCTGGCGGCGATGGCGGCCAGGATGATGAGCTTGCGCATGGAAGTTCTCCGATGGTCGCCCGACGGGCGTCTGAAAGTGTTGCCCCTGCAGAACGTCTGCGGCGCCGCTAGGTTCCGCCTACGCTCTCGACCGGCGGCGCTTGCGGCGTCGGGAAAATCAGTCGCACCAGCAGGCCGCCAGCTGGCGAGGCCTCGAACAGAAGTTTCCCGCGCAGCTGCCGAGCGAAGGCGGTCATCAGGGTCCGCCCAACGCCCTCGACCGGACCCTTGGGCGCGCCGGGACCGTCGTCGCCGATCGCCAGTTCAGCCTCTTCGCCGCGCACGAAGAAATCGACGGTCAGCGTCCCGCCCCGCTCGCCCAGGGCGTGCTTCTGGGCGTTGGTGATGGCCTCGACCGCGAACAGGGCCAGGGGCGCAAGCCGGTCTGGATCGATGACCAGCGGGTCGGCATGCACCTCGGTGCGGATCGGCCCGCTACCCATCGAGTCGCCGGCCAGCAGCAAGGCGGTCAATTCCTCGAGGAACGGTCGCAGGTCCACCCGCTTGAGGTCTGGGCCCTGGTAGAGCGCGCGGTAGATCTGGGCCAGGGCGGTGATCCGCTGGCGGGTGTCGTTGAGCGCGGTGCGGGCGGCTGGGTCGGTCAGCGCCCGCTGCTGCATGTTGAGCAGCGAGGAGATGATCTGCAGGTTGTTCTTCACCCGGTGATGGATCTCGCGCATCAGCGCGTCCTTCTCGCCCAGGCTGTCGCGCAGGGACGCGTCGCGAGCGACGATGGCGGCGGCCATGTCGTCGAGCGTGGCGGCTAGTTCGCGGATCTCCGGCGGCGCCCGCTCGGCCTGCAGCGGCCGGACGGTGAAGCGACCCCGGGCATAGATGGCCGCCACCCGGCGCAGATAGACGATCCAGCGGATCACCGCCTGCTCGGTGGCGTAGAGCACCGCCGCCAGGGCGAGGACGAAAGCCAGCAGCGGCGCCAGCAGGCGCAACGCTGGATTCAGCCAGGCCCAGGAAGCCAAGCCGGGGGCCTTGGCCGACAGGATGACGAACACCTGCTCGCCGACCAGGGGCGCGGCGGAGAAGTCGCGATGGCCATGATCCGCGTCGAAGCCCGACCATAGGGCCGAGCCGGTTTTGGCGGCGCGGTCGCGCCAGGCCTGGGGTGGCGCGCTGAACGCCCGAGGATCGGTGGCGGCGAACACGTGGCCCTCGGAATCGGCCAGGGCCACCTCGGCGCCGCCAGGCAGATAGCGATTGGCGGTCTCCGGCTTCAGACTGGACAGCGTGAGGATGGCGGCCATGGCGCCGCCGAACTTTCCATTGGCGTCCTCGGCCCGCACAGCGGTCAGCACCGAAGGCTCGTCTGCATAGGACACCCCCGGCACGCTGGCCACGACCATGTGCGAGCCGGCCGCCAGGTTCTGAAACCAGGAACGACCCGAACGCGCGGCGTCGGGGGGGGTGGTCGCGGCGGCGCAAGACACCCGGCCATAGGCGTCGAAGCGAATCAGATTGGCATAGCCCGGAAGGTGGCTCTTCACCGTGTCGAGGCGCTGGGCGCAGGATAGCCCAACCGAACCCGGACCAAGCGTCTGCAGCAGAACGCCGGCCGCCTCAATGCGAGCGCGGGCGATCGCCGCGCTGCGCCCTGCCGCCAGTTCGAGACTTTGACGTCGAGAATCGGCCTCCGCCTTGAAGGCGAAGACCGACTGAAGAACACCCAGAACGAGGACGGGGAGGAGCGCGATGAACAGCGCCCCGGCCAACCTGACCCGAATGGAGCCGACGACGTCGGAACCGCGCCCGAGAGAAGACTTCACCGCAGGGTGCTCAGTCTCTCCGCGTCGGCCAGGATGGCGTACATGGCGTCGCCGGCGGCGCCACCGTCGCGGTCATAGGCGCCCGCTTCCAGAATGGCCTGCAGGGCGCGCCGGGCCCGGCTGACGCGGCTCTTCACCGTACCGACCGCGCAGCCGCAAATCTCGGCCGCTTCCTCGTAGGCGAACCCGCCCGCGCCCACCAGGATCAGCGCTTCGCGCTGTTCTGGCGGCAGCATGGCCAGGCTGAGCCGCAACTCGTCCAACGCAACCGGGGCCTCGGGATCATCAACCGCCACGAGGGTGCGCTCGGCGGCCTCTTGATCAAGCTGGCTCTGGCGCCAGGAGCGACGCTTCTCGGAATAGAACTGGTTGCGCAAGATCATAAAGGTCCAGGCCTTCATGTTGGTGCCCAGCTGGAAGCTGGCCCGAGCGTCCCACGCCTTCATCATGGCGTCTTGCGCCAGATCATCGGCCGCGGTGGGGTCGCCGGTCAAAGTACGAGCGAAGGCGCGAAGATGCGGGATGAGCGTGACAAGTTCCTTCTTGAAGGCCACGTCACGGACCGGGTCGAAGGGCGACCGGCCGACTTGCGCTTCCGTCATGGTTCAACGCTCTCCCGAAGGCTTTTCTGCCTTGCGAAGGATGTCGAGGAATTCGTCGGGTACAGGCTCGTTCACGACCTCGTCGAACATCTGACGAAGCTTGACGCCGATAGCCTGCTGACGGAGCCGGGCTTCATCGAGGGCGGCGGCCCCCTTGCGATGATCTTCCATGGGTACGTGTTCAATCATGTCCTCGACGCCGATAAAACGCGACGCCCGCCCCCTGGCCGAATGAGTGTCCGCAGGATGACAACGTCGAATTCCGTATGAGGTTCCGCAAGCTTGAGCATATGGTGGCAAAACTAGTCCGCTCGAGGAACCCCGACGCGCCGCGAAATGGAACCGCGCAGGGCGCGCCGCGTTTAGTGCTCGATGGCGAACGGCGCAGCTTTGCCGCGACGGTCGTTTTTTTGTTCCCAAGACACTCAAACGGGAGGGGTCATGAGTCTTCTTGCCCGGCTAGCGCCGCACTTGCCTTATGTTCGTCGCTACGCTCGCGCGCTGACTGGCGACCAGACCACTGGCGATCATTATGTGCGCGTTGCGCTCGAGGCTCTGGCGGCCGGTGAAAGGTCGTTGGACGCCAATCTGTCGCCGCGCGTTGCCTTGTATCGCGTGTTCCACGCCATTTGGCTGTCCTCCGGCGCGCAGCTCGAAGCGCGGCGCGACGACGTCGTTGGTCATGGTGACGACGCCTCGCAGCGGCTGATGCGGATCGCCCCGCGTTCGCGGCAGGCGTTTCTGCTGACGGCGCTGGAGGGCTTCACCCCGACCGAGGCCTCGCAGATCCTCGACTGCGATTTCGCCGAGGTCGAGCGCCTGATTTCTGAAGCGCAGCAAGAGATCGACGCCGAACTGGCCACTGACGTCCTCATCATCGAGGACGAACCGGTGATCGCGGCCGATATCGAGGCCCTGGTGCGTGAGCTTGGCCACGACGTCATCGACATCGCCGCCACCCGCGGTGAAGCGGTCGAGGCCGTCAACCGTCGCACCCCGGGCTTGGTGCTGGCCGACATTCAGTTGGCCGATGGTTCGTCGGGCATCGATGCGGTCAAGGATATTCTGGCGCGCCTCGATGTGCCGGTGATCTTCATCACCGCCTTCCCCGAGCGCCTGCTGACCGGTGAGCGTCCGGAGCCGACCTTCCTGATCACCAAGCCCTTCCAGCCGGAAACGGTGAAGGCGGCGATCGGCCAGGCGCTGTTCTTCCATCCGCGCCGGACCCAGAAGGCGGCCTGATCTTTCAGGCCTGAAAACGAGGAAGGCCCCGGTTCGTCGCCGGGGCCTTTTTCGTATGTGTGTCGCTCGTGACGCAAATCCCCAGCGCTTAGCCAGCTGGCGTTTGCTTCACCGGTGTCTGGGGTGTGGAATAACGTCCGGCTTCCTGCGTGGTCTTGGCGCCGTTGTTGTGCTCGACGCTGGCCAGGTCGCCCGAGCGCATGGCCCAGGCCCCGAACAAGCCGATTGCAGCCAAGACGGTCGAGATGATCAGCACCCAGAACACGTGCTTGCCGCGGCGACCTTGACGGGCGCGGGTTTCGTTAAGGACGGGACCGGAACGGTCGAGATCGGCGGGCATGGCAGGCTTCCTTATCGCGCAGCGGAATATCCGCCCGAGCTGAGCTCGGCCGAACCGCCGTGTGCGGGGTTGTTGAAATGCTGGAGCACGCCGGCCGACGCCGCGATAACGACGATCACCGTCAAGGCGGTCATGCGGTTGCGGACGGTCTTTTGCCGACGCGTCAGGGCCTGGTCGAAAACCAGTCCGCCATGCTCGACTTGGTAGGTGCGGATCACGACGTAACTCCCCAGCTTCGAGGCCGTATCGCCTTCGGGAAATCAACGTCTGGCTTTCGCCGCTGTTCCCTGCGGCGGTGGCCGAGTGATGGCCTCAAGAAAAATCGCGGAATAGGCGAGAAAATATTCGTCGGGCGGGAACCGCCCCTTCTCGTTCACGTTTTCAATCTGCGGAGGCGGCGACGCCCCCCCCCCCGACTTGAGGCTAGCGCAAGTTAGCCTGTCGCCTCCGCACCCCACACTTCCAAGGCCTCAAGGCGGACCCTTGCGGATCCGCCTTTTGCTTTGGCGTTGGCGCGGCGAGGCGTGATCAGCGCTGCGGTCCGTTCAAATCGATCTTGACGTCGGCGCGGCGACGCAGAGGACGGGACTCGCCCGAGCCTGTCAGGGAGCCGCTATCGCCAGCAGCGGCGACGTCGATCTCCACATTGCGGAACCCGACCTTCGCCAAGGCGCCGGTGACCACGCTCGCCCGCGTCTTGGAGAGCGCCAGGTTGGCGTCTGCGGCCCCCACGGCGTCAGCCAGCCCCAGCACGCGGACGGAGTTCACCTGGCAGCCCTTGGCCATCGCGCCAGCGTTCTTGAGCACGGAGCGCGCTTCGCTGGTCAGGGCGCTGGACTGGCTCTCAAAATAGATCTCCACCGCGAAGTCTTCGCAGGCCGGCGGCGTCATCACGATATCGGATCGCGACTTGGGTCCGGAATTGCTGGCGCAACCCGCGGCCAGCCCGGCGGCGGCGACAATACCAATCGCCGTCAGTTCGACTCTTCTCATCGCTTGCCCTCTCGTGCTGCGGCCACGCAAAAGGCGGCCGGCGCATGCCGACCGCCCTTTCCAGGTCTTTCAGGCGACCCCGACTTAACGGGGGCTGCCGTCTTCCCAGTAGTAACGACCGCTACGCGAGTCGTAGTAGTAATACCGTCCGGCCCGCTCGTCATAGTACTGACGGCGATTGGCGTTGGTCGAACCGCAGCCGCCGTCCTCGCGACAGCCCTTGACGGCGCCCGCGGTGCCGCCGATGGCGGCGCCGATGGCGGCGCCGGTGCTGGCGCTGCCGCCGCCGACATTGTTGCCGATGACCGCGCCGGCGAGAGCGCCCAGAGCGGCGCCCCCGGCGGCGTTGCGTTCGGTGTTGCCGGTCGCTGTGCAGCCGCTGGCCAGCACACCGACGCCCAGCAAGGCGATCAAGGTCTTCTTCATTGTGGCTCTCCCGTTCGAGCTTGTCCCGAGAGGCAAACGGCGGGGCGAGGCCAACGGTTCCGGGAACCCTCGCAAAGCTGCGCCGTTTGCCAAGTCAATGTTTCCGCGCGTCGGCGCTTTTGGATGTTTCGCATGCGCGTTGAAGTGATCGTCAATACCGCCTCGGGCTCGGTGGGCAAGGACGCGCCGGCCCAGGCGGAAGCCATCCTCGCCGAACATGGCGTGGAGGGTCAGGTGCATGCGCCGACCGAACGGGAGCTAACCGCCTGCATCCGCGCGGCCATCGAGCGTCGCCCCGACGCTATCCTGATCGTGGCCGGCGATGGCACGGCCCGCGCGGCGGCCGAGATGTCGGGTCCCGACGGCCCGATGATCGCGCCCTTGCCGGGCGGCACGATGAACATGCTGCCCCACGCGCTATACGGCGCGATTTCCTGGCCCGAGGCCATGGCCGCCTGCTTGAAGAACGGCGAGGCCAAGATGATTTCCGGCGGCGAAGTCAGTGGCCGACTGTTCTTCGTCGCCGCCATATTGGGCAGTCCGGCCCTGTGGGCCACCGCCCGCGAGGCCGCCCGGGCCGGGCGCGCCGACCTGGCGCTGATGCGGGCCCGGCGGGCGCTGCGACAGGCCTTCTCCACCCGCCTGCGCTACGTCCTCGACGGCCGCCCCAAAGGCAAGACCGAGGCGCTGAGCCTGATGTGCCCCCTGGTCTCGGCCGACCTGCACGCCGACGAGCAGGCGCTTGAGGCTGCGGCCGTCGATCCGTCGAACGCCTTGGACATCTTCCGGCTCGGCGTCAGCACCGTGACCGGCAACTGGCGCAACGATCCGTCGGTGATCGTCGGCCGCTGCCGGGTCGGCAAGGTCTGGGCCGGCGGGCGGATTCCCGCTATCCTGGACGGCGAGCCGGTCCGGCTGGACGATACGGTCAGCATTCGCTTCCGCCCAAAAGCCTTCCGCGCCCTGGTACCCGCCGCATGAGCCAAAGGCTGAAACTGGTCCAGGTCTCCGACATCCATTTCGGCGGCGAACACAAGGACGCCGTCGAGGCGGCGGTCGAACGCATCCATGCCGAGCGGCCCGACCTGGTGATCGCCGCCGGCGACCTGACCAAGGACGGGAAGACCACTGAGTTCGACGCCGCCAAGGCCTGGCTGGACAGGCTGCCTCGCCCGCAGCTGGTGACGCCAGGCAATCACGACACCCCGTTCGTCGGCCCCCGCGAGATTCTCAACCGCATCTTCGCGCCGTGGCGACGCTATGAGCAGCGGTTCGGCGAGCGGATGAACGGAGACTGGGACGACCCGCGCGTCACGGTGGTTAGCCTCAATTCCGCTCGCGCCTTCCAGCTCCGGCTGAACTGGTCGAAGGGCGCGGTGTCGCGCCGACAGATCCGCGAGGTTTGCGCGGCTTTGAAAGACGCCGCGCCGGACGCGTTGAAGATCGTGGTCTGCCATCATCCGCTGATCGAGATGCTGGGCGGGCCGATGACCGCCAAGGTGCGGGGCGGTACGGCGGCCGCCCTGGCCTTCGCCGGCGCCGGGGTGGATCTGGTGCTGACGGGCCACATCCACGCGCCTTTCGTGCACCCCTACCCGTTCTCGGACGGCTGCACCCAGGCGGTAGGCTCGGGCACCCTGTCGGTGCGCGAACGTGGCGTGCCGCCTAGCTTCAATGTCATCGAGGTTGACGACGGCGACATCAAGATCACGGCCCTGGCCTGGGAGCGCACTCAGTTCACGGTCTGGCGAACTTGGTCGGTCCCGCGCCGCTGCGTCCCATGTTCAAACGAAAACGGCGCGACCGAGGTCGCGCCGTTGAACGTTTAGTCGAGAGGCTGAGGTCAAGCCGGTTCGGGATAGGTCCAGGCCGCGCCGTCGCCCTTGGCCGCCGCGAACTGCGCATCGGCGAACGCCCAGTTGGGCAGGACGTCGAACCAGGCTTCCAGGAAGCCTTTACGGTTGTTCTGGTGGTCCAGATAGTAGGCGTGTTCCCACACGTCGCAGACCAGCAGCGGGGTGACCCCGTTCTTGGTCAGGGTGTCGTCGGCGTCGTGGGTCGAGAGGATCACCAGCTTGCCGGCCTGGACGGCCAGCCAAACCCAGCCCGAACCGAAGTGACCGACGCCCTCGGCGACGAACTTCTCCTTCAGGCCGGACAGATCGCCAAACGCCTCGGCGATCGCGGCCGAAAGCTCGGCCGACGGGGCCGCCTGGTCGGCGCTCATGCAGTCCCAGAAGAACGCGTGGTTCCAGGCCTGGGCGGCGTTGTTGAACACCTTGCCGGGACCGGCCTCGCGGATGACCGCTTCCAGAGGACGCTTGTCGCCCTCCAGCAGCAGCCCGTTCAAGGCGTTCACATAGGCCGCATGGTGCTTGTCGTGATGGAAATGAAGCGTGTTTGCCGAGATCGTCGGTTCCAGGGCTTCATAGGCATAGGGCAGGTCGGGGAGTTTGAACATGATCGCTCCAGAGCAAGACGCCCCCGGGAGATGAGAGGAGGGGCGCGGAAAACCAAGGGGGGGCAGCCGTGGGCGACTAGCGCGGCAGCGGCTTCTGGGAGTCGAACAGCGCCTTGGCGACGATCGCCGCCAGGGCGGGGTTGCGGAAAGCAATCAAGCCCGCAGCCAAGCCGGCGCCGATCGTGAGGATCGGCCGCGCCTTAACCATCTCCAGCGCCTTCTCGGCGAAGAACAGCGCGTCCGGGGCCGGGGCCGACGACAGCCCAACCCCGACCTCCGCCTTGCGCGCCGCCAGCAACCCGGCGATCCCGACGACCAGCGCGGCGACTGCGGCGACGATCGCGGCCCCGCCCGCCGCGCCCAGGTGAGGCTGGATCACGGCGTACAGGGCGAAGGCGGCGGCCACGACGCTCACAGCAGTGGGGGTGCCCCCGGGGGTCGGGGGGCGGGGGGGGGCCCCCCCCCCCCCCCGGGGGGGGGGGGGGCCCCCCCCCCCCCCCCTGCCAGGGTGGTCAGGGTCTTTTCGAAGATCACTTGTTGTGGCCGCTACGATTTCCGGCCAGCAGAAGGCCCAGCAAAACGCCGACGCCGAGGCCGGCCAGGGTAGCGGTGATCGGACGCTCGCGAACCCGCTCGCTGACATAGCGACCGGCTTCATCGACCTGTTGGCCGGCGGTGTCGGTATAGGTGCGGGTCTGGGCGCGCAGGGTCTCGAGGCCCTGGGTCAGCGAATGCTCGATGCGCTTGGCGGCGTCGGTCAGGTTGGCCTTGGTGTCGGTGAAGTGGCTCTTGGCCGCAGCGGCGGCTTCGCCGAAGCTGCGTTCGGCGTGGTCGAGAGCGGCGCCGGCGCTCGACGAGGCCTTGTTGGCCTCCTTGATCGCCGGGTTCAGGCTGTTGTCGGACATGGGAGGTCTCCGGTTTCGCGGCTCGGGCTTCGGGGCGGACAGCGGCAAAGCTGCGCCCGCAAAACGCAAAGCCAGGGCGACAAGTTCCATTCTAGCGCCAAGGCTGAAGCTTCACCACATACGATCAGCGAGGCACGAGATTTATCGATCTCGCGCATCACGCGAACCCGGTCTATGGTCGATTCATGGACGATGCGGGCGGATCGCTGGCAGATGATCAAGAGGCGCAGCGACTGCGCGCCCTCGACGCCCTTCGCGCCATCGACGGCGATCCCTTCGACCCCCGGTTCGACCGGATCGTCCGCCTGGCCTTACGCCTGTTCAACGCCCCCAAGGCGGCGATCCGCCTGATCGGAAAGGACCGCGTCTGGCTGAAGGCCAGGATCGGCTTCCAGGATGGAGAAGAGGCGCGCCCCGCCACCCTCACCGAACGCCTGCGCGACTGCGGTGTCATCGCGCATGGCGACATCGCCGCAGTTCCCGACCAGACGATCCGTCCCTTCGCCGCCGACAGCCGGTTTTTTGCCTGCGCTCCGCTCACCGATCCCTCGGGCCAGGTGGTTGGCCTGCTGACCGTCGAGGATCCCCAACCTCGCGACGCGATCGACAATGGCCTGGTCGAGGCCCTGGCCGAGCTGGCGGCCCTGGCCATGGAAGAGCTGCTGCACGACGCTGAGACCGCCCGCAATATCGCCGAGCGCGCGCTCGACAGCGAGCGGATCGCCCTGGCTCTGGGCGCGGCCAATCTCGGCGAGTTCGAATGGGATATGAACGCCCATGTCATGCAGATCAGCCCCCGCATGGCGCGAATCATGGACACCCCGGTCGGCGATCGGGCCGCCCTGACCAGCCAGACGCTTTACGACTTCATCCATCCGGACGACCGCACTGCGGCGCGCGCCAGAGTCGAAGAGCAGTTGAGGGCTGGCGGCCGCTACGAGGTGGAATTCCGGCGGTTCGTGTCGCCCGCCGACCGCACGGTGTGGATCCGCGCCGCCGGGGTGCGGGTTCTTGACGGCGAGGACACCCCCATCCGCCATATCGGGGTGGTGCAGGATATCACCGCCCGCCGCGACGCAGACGATCAGCGCGAGAACCTGCTGACCGAGTTGGACCACCGCATCAAGAACCTGCTGGCCGCCGTGCAATCGGTGGCCGGCCAGTCGGCGCGCAAGGCCTCGTCGCTGGACGGGTTCCTCAAGGCCTTCACCGGCCGGCTAAAGGCGATGAGCTCGGCCCACGACCTGCTCAGCGCCGCCCGCTGGCGCGGCGCCACTCTGGCGCGGATCGCCGCCGCCGAGCTGGGAGGCCTCGCCCCCAACCAGACCCGCTGGGACGGTCCGGAGATGTTTCTGACCCCTCGCGCCGCGGCGGCCCTGTCGCTGACCCTGCATGAACTGGCGGTCAACGCCGTCAAGTTCGGTTCGCTGTCGACCGAGGCCGGCCGGGTCGAGGTGGTCTGGCGCGCCGCGCCGGGCGGCGGTTTCAATCTGGAATGGCTGGAGACGGGCGGTCCCCTGACCTCACCGCCCGCCACCCGGGGCTTCGGCGCGACCCTGATCGAGGACGTCGTCGGCCGCGAGCTGAAGGGCCGCGCGACCATCGAATACCGCCGCAGCGGCGTCACGGCCATGATACACGCCTCCGCCGACGCCTTGGTCGATACCCCCGAGCCCGAGCCCGTCGCGCCGCAAGCCAAGCGAATCGTCGAGACCTTCCGCAGCGGCGAGGACACCTTCAAGGCCGGCGACATCGCGGGGCTTAAGGTGCTGATCGTCGAGGATTCGCTGCTGCTGGCCATGGAGCTGGAGGCGGGGCTGGAGGATTCCGGGGTCGAGGTGGTGGGCTGCGCGTCCGAGCTGTCGGAGGCCCTGCAGATGCTGGAGCTGACCTTCGACGCCGCCGTGCTCGACGCCGACCTGAACGGCAAGTCGGTGGCGCCTGTCGCCGAGGTTCTGCGCCGCGAGGGCCGGCCCTTCGTGTTCGCCACAGGTTATGCCGACAAGGCCGCGCCCATGGGCTTCGACGCCCCGATCGTTCGCAAGCCCTACAATGTCCACCAGATCGCGCGGGCCCTGGCTTCGGTGACGGGACGGGGGTGAAAGCCCAATTCCTGCCCCTGCGGGGGAGGACTTCAGATCACTCCCCGCGCCCGCAGCCCCGCGATCGCTTCCACCGACAGCCCCGCCACTTCGGCCAGCACCGCGTCCGTATGCTCGCCCAACCCTGGCCCCGGCCAACGCACGCCGCCCGGCGTTTCCGACAGCTTCGGGAAGGCGTTCTGCATCTTGACGGTCCCGAACACCGGGTGGGCCACCTCGACGATCGACTCGCGGGCGATGAACTGCGGATCCTTCAGCATGTCGGGCGCGCGATAGACCCGGCCAACCGCCAGTCCGGCCTCCTCCAGCAGCGGCAACAAGGTCTCGATGTCGTGCTCGACCGTCCAGCCGGCGATGGTGGCGTCGAGCTGGACCTGGTTCGCGCCGCGCGCCGCGTGGTCGCGATAGCGCGCGTCGATCGCCAGCTCCGGCCGGCCCATGGCGTCGCACAGGCGCTTGAACAGGCTGTCCTGGTTGGCGCCGATCAGGATCAATTCGCCGCTGCGCGTGGGATAGACGTTGGACGGGGCGATGCCGGGCAGGATGGCGCCGGACCGCTCGCGGACATAGCCTGACAGGTCATATTCGGTGATCAGGTTCTCCATCACCGTCAGCACGCTTTCATAGATCGCCGCATCCACCACCTGGCCTCGGCCCGTGGCGTGACGCGCGTGTATGGCTAGCATCACGCCCAGCGCCGCGTTGAGGCCCGCCAGGCTGTCGCCGATCGAGATGCCCGCCCGGGCCGGCGGGCGGTCGGGCTCGCCGGTGATGTGGCGCAGGCCGCCCATGGCCTCGCCGATCAGCGCGTAGCCCGCGCGGTGCGCATAGGGGCCGGTCTGGCCGAACCCCGAGACCCGAGCCATCACCAGGCCAGGATTGGTCTTGGCCAGGACGTCATAGCCCATGCCCCATTTCTCCAGCGTGCCGGGGCGGAAGTTCTCGACAACCACGTCGGCCGTATTGATCAGGGCGCGAGCCACGTCGCGGCCTTCGGGCGTGCGCAGATCCAGCGTCACGGACTTTTTGTTGCGGCCGATCACCGGCCACCAAGGCGAATGACCCTTGGGCTTGGTTCGGCCCCACTGGCGCATCGGATCGCCGACGCCCGGGTCTTCCAGCTTGATGACCTCGGCGCCGAAGTCGCCCAGCACCTGGCCGCAGAACGGCCCAGCGATCAGCGAACCCATCTCGATCACCCGAAGCTCGTCCAGAGGCGCCTTGGCCATGTTCTTCGTTCCCTCGACCATCACGGAACCATCACGGCCACGTGAAGTTGTATTGCCACGACGGCGCGGCGCGGCGCCTGAGCGATCAACGTTCTAGAAAAACGCGCAGGGAAAGAAAGCCATGACTCGCAAGCTTCTCATCGTTGGCGCCGCCTTCGCCGCCCTCAGCCTCGCCGCGTGCGGCCCCAAGGCCGACGAGACCAAGGGCGCCGCGACGCCGGCCGAACAGGCCGCGACTCCGGACGCCAACCCGGCGGCCACTGTTCCGACCCCGTCGGACGAGACCAAGGCCGCCACCTTCGTCGCCAAGGCCGCCGCCACCGACATGTACGAAGTCGAAGCGTCCAAGGTCGTCGCCAAACGCTCGACCAACGCCGAGGTGAAGAAATTCGCCATGATGATGGAAAAGGCTCACACCAAGACTACGGCTGATCTGAAGGCCGCCATCGCCGCCTCCGGCGCGATGATCACCCCGCCGACCGCCTTGCCCGCCGATCTGCAGGACAAGCTGGACGACTTGAACAAGTCCAGCGACGGCGACTTTGACAAGACCTATGCCGACGATCAGGTCGATGTGCATCAAGCAGCCCTGAACCTAATGCAACGCTACGCCCAAGACGGCGACACCGCGGCCATCAAGGCCTTCGCCGCCGCCACGGCCCCTGCCGTTCAGGAACATCTGAACATGGCCGAAGGCCTGAAGAACGGCTTCGACAAGGCCAAATAGAACGGCTCAAGGAATCGCGTAGGCGACCGTCGCCTTGGCGCAGGCTCGCTCGCGCGATTCCGACCAGATCAGGACATCGGCCGTCGCGATGAGGCGGCCGAGCTTGAGCAGGGCTCCTTCCGCGTAGAGATCCCCCGGCTTGGCGCCGCGCAGGAAGTGGATGGTGAGAGACGTGGTCACCGCCATCGCCACCTCGCCGATATGGGCCAGCACCAGGGCGTAGGCCGCCGTGTCGGCCATGGCCATCTGGGTCGGCCCCGAAATCAGGCCGCCCGGCCGCAGCGCCCGGGTGGCGAACGCCTGACGCATCAGCACCCGCCCCGGCTCCGCCTCGACCACCTCCGGCAGATGCGCCCCGGCCTCGGGAAAAGCCTTGGCCAGGACGGCGTTCAGAGCCACCGCATCGAGCTTCAGCGCCGCCTCGCTCATTTCATATCGACCTTGATGACATTGTCATCACCGTTGCGGTCGATGACCATATTGTAGGGATCCACTCCCGCCACCTTGGGGGCGACCTTGGTGACGAAGGTCAGGGTCTGGGTTCCTGAACGGATGGTCCGCCGCTCGATGGCGATCACCTTGTCGGGACCAAAGCCCTTCTTGCCCGGCTCCAGCGAGAACAGGCCGATGTCCATGGGCTCGCTCATTGGCGCCGCCTGTTCCCGACCGCGGCCCTCGGCATAGAGCTTTTTCGCGTCGATCATCAGAGTGACGTCGAACTGGCCGTCGGCACGCTTGCGGGCGCTGGCCGAGGTGGTCTTCAGGTCATACAGCGTGATCTTCTCGAACAGGTCGGTGATCAGAGCCTGCTTGTCGGCGGGGGCGTGGCGACGCAGGGCGGCCACCAGTTCTAGGGTGGTTGGGTAAGGCGGGCCCTTGAAGGCATAGCCGGTCAGCATCTCGCGCAGAGCGGCGTTGACGTTGTCCTCGCCGATCTCGTTGGCCAGCCGGTACATGACCAGCGAGCCCTTGTTGTAATAGATGTAGGGCTGCTCCTCGACGCGCTCGAGCGGCAGTTCCTCGATCACCTCGCCGCCCCGCGCCCGCAAATAGCGGTCCAGTTCATACTTCAGGAACTTGCGGATCATCGGCTCGCCGTAGGTCTTCTTCATGACCATCAGGGCCGAGTACTGGGCCAGGGTCTCGGCCAGAGCCGGCCCGCCCTGCTGGTCGGCGCCGATCAGCTGGTGGGCCCACCATTGGTGGGCGATCTCGTGCGCCCCGACATAGGTGACCATGTCGATCTTGGTCTGGTCCTGATACTTGGAGACAAAGCCGAGATTCTCCGACCACGGGATGGTGTTGGCGAACGACTGGGCGAAATTGCCATAGGCCGGGAACTCCAGATAACGCAGCTGGCGGAACTGGTAGGGGCTGAAATTAGCCTGGTCGTAATCCAGCGACCGCTTCATCGAGTCCAGCATCCGCTCAACGTTCCAGGCATGGGCTGGGTCGTAATAGATCGACAGCTGCACACCCTTGTAGGGCTCGGTGCGCACCGCGTAGCGCGCCGACTGGATCGAGAAGAAGTGCAGGATCGGAGCCTCGGTCACGAACCGGGCTGTCCGCCGATCGCCGGCTTTGGTCACCGGACCCGTCAGCTTGGCGCTTTCATGCCAGATACTCTCGGAGACCTTGTAGCCCGGCGCGATCGGCGTCTGATCGGCGTCGGTGGTGACGGTGATGTCGGCGGTCACCCAATCGCTATCGCGACGCAGGCCGTTGAAGGCGCGCGAGGGACCATCGCCCAGCTTGG
Source organism: Caulobacter sp. DWP3-1-3b2 (assembly GCF_049896325.1). Classification (NCBI taxonomy): domain Bacteria; kingdom Pseudomonadati; phylum Pseudomonadota; class Alphaproteobacteria; order Caulobacterales; family Caulobacteraceae; genus Caulobacter; species Caulobacter sp. DWP3-1-3b2. The sequence goes on along the minus strand of NZ_JAFCUB010000001.1, from coordinate 189,170 downwards.
CCATGCGAAGCTCGGCCGGCAGACCGTATTTGCGGCGCTTGGTGCGATCCTTCAAAAGGCCTGCGCGGTCCATGCCCAGGGTCGGGGCCAGGCCCTGATCGTTGATGAAGGTCCCGTTGTCGACCATGCCGGTGTCGGCCCCGCTATTGGGGAAACCCAGCTGGACGCGTGCGGTGCTGAACGACATCGAGCGACGCTCGCCCGGCTGCATCGGCGTGTCGAAGGCGAAAATCCGGTAGTTAAAGCGTTCGAAGGTCTTTTTCGGCCGAGCCCCCTCGATCGACAGGGCCAGCACCTTCAGGTCGCGATCGAAGCGGATGTGGATTTCGCGCAGCGGCTTGTCGGTGCGGTTCTCGATCTCGTAGACACCCTTGGTGTCGATGCGCGGCATGCCAGGCCGAATGCTGACATCGAGAGTCACCGCGATGATCTTCGGCTGCGGCGTGTTCTCGAACGGCAGCAGGGCCTTTTCGTAGTCGGCCTGCCAGCGCTCGTTGCCGAGGCTGGTGCGGTACGGATTCCAGATGTTGGTGTTGAGGTAGATGAACCCGCCCAGGCCTACAAACACCAGCAGGGCGCCGCCGGCGATCAGGCCGGGCCGCCCCATCAGCCGACGCGGCAAGGCCGCCAGGCGAGGCCGCAACCGGGTCTCGGTCCCTCGCCGCCAAAGGACATGGCACAGCACCAGCAGTAGCACCGCGCAGGCCGCCCAGTAGAGCCGGAACCACCAGGCCCCCACCCAGAACCGGCTCAGTCCATTGAAGTCTGAGATCGGGACCATGGGCGCGCTGGCATAGAGATAGAGGTTGTGTTCCAGACCCCAGCTGGACGCCACGATCGTGCCGATGATGTAGAGCACCATCAGGCCCCAGCCGACGAACTTGTGCGGCGAGATGACTTGCAGGAACACCGCTAGCACGGCCACCAGCAAACAGTCGACAGTCTGCGGCAGCACCCACCAGACCAGGTAGTTTCCCAGTTCCAGATGGGTATAGCCCTTGGCCAGTTGCATGCCGATCGACACCGCGACGCTGATCAGGAAGGTCGAGGTCAGGACCAAGGCGATGGCCAGGGTCTTGGGGGCCACGAAGGCCCAATCGGGGATCGGCGTGGCGTCGATCAGTTCGTGCGTCTTGCGATCCTGCTCGCGCCAGACCAGTTCGCCGGCATAGAAGGCGGCGATGATCATGGTCATGAACGGGAAGATGCCGTTCATGGCGCCGATCATGATCCGGGTGACCGGATAGACCGCCCCGCCATAGAGGCTGTCGTCCGTCGCGTACCAGAGATTGACCAGGGCCAGCACGGCGGCCAGGCCGACCAGGACCAGATAGGCGGGGCTCAGGAAAACCTGCTGGGCGTCCAGGCGGGCGCGAACCCACAGCTGCGTCCAGCGTGAGATCGCGTCGAAACGCGGCGGGGCATGGACCGTGGTTGTCGTGGGCGGTTGGACCTCCGCTTGGCTCTTGTCGCGCCGCCCTGTCGCGCCCTCGGTCTTGCGCGTGTCGAACAGCCAGTAGCCGGCCGCGAGAATGGCCAGGGCGAGCGCTGTCCACAGCAGGCGGTTGGCCAGCAGATAGCCCGTGAGCGGCGGGGTCAGGGTGTTGCGCTCGGCCGCCGTCCAGTAGAGCGTCGCCAGTCGGAAGGCGCCGCCGCCGAACGGGTCGAACAGGGCGGCGATCCGTTCCAGGCCGGGCTGGCGAAGGAATACGCCGCCCATGAACTGCAGGGCCATGAAGGCGATGACGCCGACATAGGTCCACATCATCGATCGCGTCACCGTGGTCAGGGCGAAGAAGATCGCCGAGGTCAGGAAGATCGCCGGCAAAGCCAGGGCCAGGTAGGCAAAGGCGTAGTGGCCGATCACGAAGGAGCCGAGGGTCTCCGGATCGACCCATGGCATCAGCGTGCCCAGAAGCATGCCGGCTGGAACCGCCAGGAAGGACAGGGCGGCGGCCGCGAAGGCGCCGGTAAACCGGCCATAGAGGTAGTCGAACTTCGACAGACGCGTGGATCGCAGGATACCCGCAAAGCCGGTGTCGTCGTCGCGCACCACGATATTGGCCACGAAGGCCGTCGTGACGAACATGAAGACGAGGGCGAAGAACAGGTGACCGCCGGCGATCGCCGTCGCGGCGTTCTTGTGGACGTTGCCCGAGGATCCGATGTTGATATTGCTGGACGCCACCGTTCCAAACGCCATCAGGAAGAAGATGAATGTTCCCACCCAGAATACCGGCTGGCGCGCCTGGTAGCGGAACTCGAAGGCGGCGACTTTTCCGAACATGCCCACGCCCTTAGGCTGCTCGCCGGGTATTGGAGAGGGTGGAGAAGTAAACGTCTTCCAGACCGCCCTCCACCTGGGCGAAGCCCGCGCCGGGGTCTTGGTCGGCCAGGACGTGGATCACGGTGCGGCCGCCCAGCAGGCGGGTGGAAATGACCTGATACCGATCCTTGGCGGCTTCGAGGTCGGCCTTGTCGATGGTCTTGCGCCAGATCCGGCCGGCCAGTTGGGCCACCAACTCGGAGGGCGCGCCCTCGCGCACGATGCGGCCTTCGCAGATGATCGCCATGGCCGGGCAGAGGTCCGACACGTCCTCGACGATGTGGGTCGACAGGATCACCACCACGTTCTCGCCGATCTCGGACAGCAGGTTGAGGAAGCGGTTGCGCTCCTCCGGGTCGAGGCCGGCGGTCGGCTCATCGACGATGATCAGGCGCGGATCGCCGATCAGGGCCTGGGCGATGCCGAAGCGCTGGCGCATGCCGCCCGAGAATCCGGCGATGGCCTTCTTGCGCACGGTCCACAGATTGACCTGGTTCAGCAGGCTCTCGACGACGTCCTTGCGCTCCTTGGCGCCGGAAATGCCCTTGAGCACCGCCATGTGGTCGAGCATGTCGTAGGCGGAAACCCGGGGATAGACGCCAAAATCCTGAGGCAGATAGCCCAGTGTCCGCCGCAGCAGGTCAGGCGACTTGAGCACGTCGATGTCGCCGAAGCGGATGTGGCCGGAGGTCGGGGCCTGCAGGGTGGCGACGGTGCGCATCAGGGTCGACTTGCCCGCACCGTTCGGGCCAAGCAGGCCGTACATGCCGCGCGGGATCGTCAGGCTGACCTCGTCGAGGGCTTTCACGCCATTGGCGTAGACGTGGGTCAGGTTCTCGATGATCAGCATCGTTGGTCCAAGGTCCCTGCGATTCCGGGTCTGTCGGGTTTTCGCCACAATTGTCTCACCCGTCATGACTCGTCGTCGCCTGTCGGGGCAAGTGAAAGAACGTCTAGACGCGGGACTTGGGTAGGATGTTTCAGGAACATGTCCTGCGGAAGGCTTTTCACGGCGGCGGTCTTTTGGCGACGCGGGTTTGAGGTTAATCAGACGGCATGACCCACTTCGCCTTTCCCCCGCCCGCCCCGCCCACGGTCCCGGTCGAAGGGAGCGACGCGGTCTTTCCCGTAAGGCGCATTCTCTGCGTCGGCCGCAACTATGCCGCCCACCGGCGCGAGATGGGCGGCGACGACCGCGACCCGCCGTTCTTCTTCGCCAAACCCGCCGACGCGGTCGTGGTGCTGACAGCGCCAGGCAAGGTTCCCTACCCGCCAGCAACCCACGACCTGCACCACGAGATCGAACTGGTGGTGGCCCTGAAGTCGGGCGGCGCCAACATTGCTGTCGAGGCGGCGATGGACCATGTGTTCGGCTACGCGGTCGGCGTCGACCTGACCCGCCGCGACCTGCAGGCCGCCGCCAAGGCCAAGGGCCAGCCGTGGGACGCCGCCAAGGGCTTCGACGCCAGCGCCCCGATCACCGCCATCCGCCCGATCGACCAGGCCAGCGTCGACGGCGCCATCCGCCTGTCGGTCAACGGCCAGGAGCGCCAGCTCGGCCAGATCGCCGACATGATCTGGACCATCCCGGAAGTGATCGCCGAGGCCTCCAAACTTTGGACCCTGATGGCCGGCGACCTGATCTTCACCGGCACCCCCGAGGGCGTCGCCGCCATCGGGCGGGGCGACACGGTGACGGGCGAGGTCGAGGGCGTGGGCCAGCTTATCTTCACGGTAGTCTGAGGCGGCGCATGAAACTCACCCTGCACAGCGCCTGGCGGGCCAGCGCGCCCTATCGCGTTCGGATTGGCTTGAACCTCAAGGGGCTCGCCTATGAGGTCGCCCCCGTCGATTTGGTCCACAGCCAGCACCACGAAGCCGCCTATGTCGCGCTCAACGCCCAGCGGCTTTTGCCGACGCTCGAAGTGGACGGCAGGGCTCTGACCCAAAGCCTGGCGATCCTGGAATGGCTGGACGAGACGGTTCCCGAGCCCCGCCTGCTGCCTGCCGACCCGTTCGACCGCGCCGTGGTCCGCGCCATGGCCGAGATCGTCGCTTGCGACATCCATCCATTGAACAACCTGCGCATCCTGCGGGCCCTGACCGGACTGGGCGTCGAGGAGCCGGCGCGTAACGCCTGGGCCACGCGCTGGATCACCGACGGCTTCACCGCGCTGGAGCCCATGGTGGCCAAACATGGCCGAGGCTTCGCCTTTGGCGATGCGCCCGGCCTGGCCGATTGCTGCCTGGTTCCGCAGATCTATAACGCCGAACGCTTCAAGGTGGACCTGACGCCGTTTCCAGCGATCCGCGCCGTCGCCGCGCGGGCCGCCGAGCATCCGACCATCGCCGCCGCCCATCCCAACCTCCAGCCGGACGCCCTCCATGCTTGAAGACCTCAAGAACAACAATCTGGCCTGGTCGCTGCGCAAGACCGAGGCCGACCCGCAGTTCTTCAAGCGACTGGAAGGCCAGCAGAGCCCGGAATATCTGTGGATCGGCTGCAGCGACAGCCGCGTGCCGGCCAACGACATCGTCGGGCTGGACCCGGGCGAGCTGTTCGTCCACCGCAACGTCGCCAACCTAGCCCCGCCGCAGGATGCGAACTATCTCAGCGTGCTGCAGTTCGCGGTCGATGTGCTCAAGGTCAAGCACGTGATGGTCGTGGGCCACTATGGCTGCGGCGGCGTGGCGGCGGCGATCGACGGCCAGCGGCGTGGTCTGGTCGATCACTGGCTGCACCCGATCCGCGAGGTTCACGCCGAGCACAAGCACGAGCTCGCCGCACTGCCGACGCAGAAGGACAAGCTCAACCGCCTGTGCGAGCTGAACGTCATCCGCCAGGTCCGCAACGTCGCCTCCGACGTCTTCGTCCACGACGCCTGGGCGCGCGGCCAACCCGTGTCGGTGCACGGCTGGGTCTATTCCCTGGCCAACGGCCTGGTGAACGACCTCGATGTCGGGATTTCCAGCCTGGAGGACTACGAGCGGGTGGCCAGCGGGCCGTGTTGATCGCCTCGTTAGATCAGGCGTGCAGGAACACGTAGGCATATAGCGGCACACAGAGGACCAGCAGCGTCCGCCCGGTCATCACCAGGCGCGACAACTTGCGATCGTTGAAGCTGTTGTGCCGTCCGCTGAACAGGAAGGGCATCGTTTTCCACGGGAAGTTTGACGAGACGCCGGCCCACAGGGATCTAGCCAGCGAGCCGGGATTCTCCAGGCGCTCAAGCCTGGACATCACCAGCACCAGCGTGATCCCGTAGACCATCCCGACCAGCCAGGCGACGAAGAAGATCGGCAACATCGTGTGGCCGACGTCGCCCTGATGCAAATCGAAGCGGAACGGCGTGGTCCCCGCCGTGCGGGTGAACATCAACGGCGGCTGGTCGCCCGGGTGGCCACGCTTGGCGCATTCGGACCCGAGGTGTTCATTGCGCGTCGGGCCAGGCCAGATGGCCGACATCGGCATCATGTCGCAAAGGTTCAGCGACGAGACGAGGGGCCGGCGCAGATCGGCGTAGGCCTGGCCGGGCAGGCTGCCGATCCAGGCCTCGACGGCGTTGACGTCCTCGACCTTGCAGACGAAGCCGACCCGGTTGATGGCGCTTTCGACCTCGCGAACCCGGTCGGCCAGCCGGTCGGGGTCGGTGTCCATTAAGGTCACCGTCGGCGTGAAATAGCCGATCGAGGCGTAGTCGCCACCGAGGATGACCAACGCCGCATCGGCGTCCATCGACTTGGCCGCCGCGTCGGGATCCTCCAGGACCGAGGGCTCCCGGGTGATGGCCTCCTTCAGCAGCGCCATGACGCCCTTGCGCTTGGCGAACCAGCGCTTGCGGACTGTGGTCACCGCCTTGAGGGCGTCTTCTCTTGTCGAGGGGCAGGAAGCGGCACACCCAGCGGTCGTTTTGCCCAGCTCGTTCAGGCGGTCCAGCAAGCCCGGCGAGGAGGTCGCCGGATAGGCGCGCACCGAGGTGGTTCGCACATAGCCGCCGCCCAGGCGCGGCACGAGGTCCCCCTGGAAATCGTCGTCCGTCAGGAAGGCGTCAAGATTAGGCCGGGGTCTCCGGCGCCTTAACGTAGTGGCGCTTGGTGGAGATGCGCTGGATAGGGTTCGGTCGCGCGCCGACGAAGGGCGCGCCCGTCGTCAGGCGTCCAGGTAGGGCCGTTGGCGGATGTGCCGCCCGAGGGCGTCGAAGAAGTAGGGGTCGCGCTTGTTGAGCCAGTGGCAGGCTCCGTGGATGGCCAGGCCGATCGGGATGCTGATCAGGGGAACCTGGAGGCCCAGCGCCAGGACGGCCGTCAGAGTGCCGTTCAGCACAGCGATCATTTGCGGAACGCCCGCGATCGTCACCGGCTCCGAAAGGGAGCTGTGGAAGGCGATCTCCAAACCCTCGATTTCCGACTGCGCCACCTCAGAACGCCGCTCCGGCGGTGGGGTTGAAGAAGGTGCTGACGAAGGTCGTGGCGGTGAAGGCGATGGCGATGATGCCGACAGCCTTGGCGACGGGACCGCAGAGCGACTGCATCACCATGGTGAGCGGGCCCTCCCATGGCATGGCGGTGCCGCCGCCAGCCACCCCCGCTGGGGTGGCCAGAAACAGGCCGACACTGGCGGCGAGCATCACGGCATGGGCGGCTCGACCGAAACGAAGCGGCGCGGACGAGACATTTCGGATCGGATTCATGGGTGGGGTCTCCCGATGCCGACGCCCGCGAACGCCGGGCTACCCACGACTGAAACCCAAGGAAGTCTAGCTCAAACACTCTTTTTATCTAAAAAGTGCGTTCAGTGCGTTTTGCACAGTCCTGCCCGCTCCTGGCCCTCGAGCGTCACGGCGCGAGGGGAGGGACCATAGCGTTCACGTAGTAGGATGGCCTAACGGTGGCGAACCTCCGGCTTCCCCGGGCTGAGCGCCCAGTCTTTCTTGGGAATCGACAAGGTGCAGGCGTGACCGACCGAAGCCATAAGCGGACCAGCGACCGCCCGTCGCGGGGGCGCTCGTTCCGTGAAGTCGACTCTCATTGTCCTGCTCAGCGCCCTGTCTCTATCAGCCTGCGTGAGCTACGCGCCCGCGCCGGTGGAGCCGTCGGCCTTGGCAGTGGAGGCTCGGACCCGAACTCTGAATCTGGGGCAGGTTCGCGACAAGGTGGCGTCAATCGCTCCCGACGCGACCTGGAGCGGCCCCCGCCTGGATCGTCTGGCGCTCTTCGCGAGCGCGCTGCTCAATAACCCTGACATCGCCGCCTCGAGCGCGGGCGTCGACAGCGCCCTGGCAGCGGCCAAGGCGTCTCGCGTCGGCCCGGCCGCGACGTTCACGCTGAGCGCCGAGTACGCCCGCAGCGCGGCCGAAAGTTCCCCCTGGCTGCTCGGTGGGGCGCTCGACGTCCCCCTCGACCTGGGCGCCCGCCGCCAGGCCCGGCTAACCAGCTTCGATCTCGCCGTCGATATCGCGCGTTACGACCAGGCCGACAGAATCTGGTCGGTCCGCATGGCCGTCCGACGGGCGTTAGCCGATTACTTCATCGCGGAACGCCAGGCCGTCGCCTACGAGCGCGTAGCCCAGGTGCGGGCGCGCCAGCTGGCGGCGATGGAGAATCGGGTCAACGCGGGGGAAGCGTCGCGCGCCGAACTGGAGCGCGTCCGCGCTGATGGGGCCGACGCCGTTCGTCGTGCCGCCGACGCCAACAGCAATGCTCGCGCCGCCATCAAGTCACTTGCCGCCGCTTTGGGCGTACCATTCGAGGCCCTGAACGGGCTCGCCCTAACCTGGGCGGGTTTCGATGAGCCAACTGATGATCCCGGCGCGCGGGTGACGGACGATTCTCGCGTCGGGGCCATCCTGTCCCGGGCTGACGTGCTCAAGGCGGTAGCCGCCTATGATCAGGCCGAAGCCGACCTTCGCGCGGAGGTCGCACGCCAATACCCGGCGATCAGTATTGCGCCCGGCTACACCTGGGAGCGCGGTCTGGTGAAAATCCCAGTGTCCGTTGGTCTGGTATTGCCGCCCCTCGACCTCAATCGCGGCGCCATCGCGACCGCGCAGGCCAAGCGGACAGAAGCCGGACGGAAGCTGGAGGCCGTTGTGTCCACATCGCAGGCGGCCATCGACGCGGGATTGGCCGAGACCCACGCCGCGCGCGAGGCGCTCACTCGCGTGAGGCGGGTCGAACTCGTCGCTGCGGCCCGCCTTGCCGCCCAGGCAGATCGCGAATTGGCGCAGGGGGCCATCGACCGCACGGATTGGGCCGCCGCTCAGGCCGGCGCCCTTCTCGCCCGCATCTCCGAACTTGACGCTCTGGCCCGTGTGCATGCCGCCGACGCCAGTCTTGAAGACGCTCTTCGCGGACCCTTGGAAGGACCCGAGACGATGATCGTGGACACCGCCTCGAGGAGCCGCCCATGAGCCGTTACAGCGCCGCCGGCTGGGCTGCCGTAGGCGCCGCGACGGCAGCGCTGGCGATTTTCGGCGCTTCGGCGCATCGCACGGCGCCAAGCGCCTCGGTGGAGGAAGGAGTTGGGGGGACCGCGTCCCTGGCCACCCTCGTCGATGGCGAGGTTCGGCTCAGCGCCGCGCAACAGGAGCGGGCGGGCTTGCGCGTGGCGCCCTTAGCGGCCGGAGGCGCGCCACAGATCAAGCAGGGTTTCGCGCGAGGACTGGATGTCAGCACCCTCGCCGCGATCAATGCTGAAATTGCCACAGCGCGCGCGGCCGCCGTTGCCTCCAAGGCCGAGGCGCGCCGCCTTGTCGCTCTGGCCGCACAGGATCAGAGCGCGTCGGCGCGGGCGGTAGAAGCCGCCCGCGCCCAGGCCGCCGCCGATGCGGCGCGGACAGATCTCGCCGAACGCCGCGTCGGACTCGAATTCGGCGCGGGGCTGGCGCGACTGGATCTGGCCGCCCGTCAAAGGCTGCTGGGCGAGATCGCGGCCGGAAAGGCTGCCCTGGTGCGGATCGATGTCCCCGGCGCATCGTCGAGGGACGGCTCGCGGGTGATCGTCGCCGACGGCGGCATCACCGCTTCCGTCAGTGTGCTCGGTCCGGCGGCGGCGGCGGACCCCCGGCTGCAAAGCGCCGGCCTGCTGGCCATCGTCCGCGGTCCGATGGCACGGTCCGCCACAGTCGGGCGCGTGCTGGCCGCGAGCCTGGAACAGTCTTCCACAGAGCCCGGGGTCATCGTTCCTCGGGAAGCCCTGGTGCGGTGGCGCAATGCCGTATGGGCCTACCGTCGCACGGCCCCCGGTGTGTTTGTCCGGCGTGAGCTGGTGGACGCCCGTCCGATCGCGAGCGGCTGGTTCGTCACAACGGGCTTTTCCCCCGGCGACGTGGTCGCGGTAGGCGGCGGCGCGGGAACACTGCTCGCCATCGAACGCGGCGGCGAGCAGCCCGGCGAGAAAGACTAGCCAATGCTTTCGCTCATTGTCAGGGTCTGCCTGCGCCATCCCGGCATCGTGCTGCTGTGCGCCTTGCTGTTGCTCGGGTTCGGTGGCGCGACCGTCGTCTCGGCGCGCTATGATGTCTTTCCGGAGTTCGTCCCGCCCCAGGCGAGCGTCCAGACCGAGGCGACCGGCCTCACCCCCGAACAGGTCGAGGCCCTGGTCACCCGGCCGCTGGAGACCGTCATCAACGGCGCAAACGGCGTCGCTGCGGTCCGCTCGGAATCCATCCAGGGCCTGTCCGTGATCACCGTCATCTTCGTCGAGGGCAGCGATCCGTTTCGCGCACGCCAGGTCGTTGCGGAAGCCTTGAGCGAGGCGGCGGGTCGCCTGCCGGCCGGCGTCTCCGCCCCCAAGCTCAGCCCGCTTACCTCCTCGACCATGGATCTCCTGAAGATCGGCTTCACCAGCGACCGGTTGAGCCCGATGGCCTTGCGAGACCTCGTCCAGTGGACCGTGCGGCCACGGATGCTAGCCACACCTGGGGTCGCCCGAGCCACGATCTTCGGCGGCGACCAACGTCGGTTGGAGGTCCGCGTGCGGCCGACCGATCTGATCGCCCGAAACATCGCGCTCTCCGAAGTCGCGACCGCCGTCCAGGCCAGCACCCTGGTCCGCGGCGGCGGGTTCGCCGAAACACCCAGCCAGCGCATCCTGGTCGAACCCACCAACGGGGCGGTCACGGCCAAGTCCCTTTCAGGCGCACTTCTGCCCGCCGCCTCGGGCCTGCCGGTGAGATTGGGCGATGTCGCTGATGTCGTGGAAGCCCCGGCGCCGAAGTTTGGCGACGCCTTGATCATGGGGCGGGGCGGCGTGCTGATCGCGCTTTCGAGCCAGTATGGGGCCAACACGCTCGACGCGACGCGCGCTGCGGAGGCGACGCTGGCCGAGCTGCGACCCGCCCTGGAGGCGCAGGGCGTCAAGATCTACCCGAGCCTCCACAGGCCAGCGAACTTCATCGACTCTGCGCTGCGCGGCATCCGCACCGACTTGCTGATCGGGGCGGGCATGATCGGCCTGATCCTGTTGGTCTTCCTGCGAGATCTGAGGGTCGCATTCATCGCGTTTGTCTCCATCCCCCTTTCACTTCTCGCCGCGCTGATCGTGCTCGACCGGATGGGTCAGACCATCAACACCATGACCTTGGGCGGTCTGGCCGTGGCGCTCGGCGTGGTCATCGACGACGCCATCGTCGGGGTTGAGAACATCGTGCGCCGCCTTCGCGAGGACCGTTCGGAGTCCGACAGGGTAGGGATTATCGAGGCGGCATCGGTCGAGGTGCGAGCTCCGGTCGTCTATGCGACCTATGTCCTGGCGCTGACCATCGCACCCATCCTCTTCCTGACCGGCCTGCAGGGCGCGTTTTTCGGGCCACTTGCCTTCGCGTTCCTGTTGGCGACCCTGGCCTCCCTGGCGGTGGCCATCACCGTGACGCCCGCGCTGTCGCTGCTGCTCCTGCGTCGCGTCCGGCTGCATGGCGAACCGGGTTACCTAAGAAAACTGAAGAGCCTTCACGCTCGGGTCCTGGAGCCGATCTGCGCACGACCCCGCCTGGTCGTGGCCGGCGCCGCGCTAGTCGGGGTTCTGGCGTTAGGAGCCTTTTTGGTCTTTGGCTCTGAACTGCTGCCCACGTTTCGCGAGCGGCACTACGTGCTGCAGGTCAACGGGCCCGCCGGCGCGTCGATGGGATGGATGCGCGACCTTGGCGGTCGCATCACCAAGGACTTGTTGGCGATCCCCGAGGTGGCGACGGTCGAACAGCAGATCGGCCGCGCCGAGGCTGGAGAGGACACCTTTCCCCCGCACCGCAGCGAGTTCCATGTTGAGCTACGTCCCCTCGGCGGAGCCGGCGAGGACCGGGTTCTGGCGCGCATCCGAGAGGTTCTGGCGCAATATCCCGGCGTCCAGAGCGAGGCCCTGACCTTCCTGGGCGACCGCATCAGCGAATCCCTGTCCGGGGAGACGGCGAAGGTTGCGGTCAATGTCTATGGACCCGACCTCGACGTTCTCGATCGGGTCGCCGCCGATGTGGCTCGCGCCCTGCAATCGGTTCCCGGCGCGGCAGACGTCCAGGTGAAGGCTCAGCCCGGCGCCCCGACCCTGAAGATCGTCCTCGACCCGGATCGCATGGCGCTTCGCGGCGTGGCTCCGACCGATGCCTATGACGCCATCGAAACGGCCTTCCAGGGCCGCACCGTGGCGCAAGTCACCGGCGCCGATCGCATCACCGAGGTGGCCATCGTCCTCCCACCGGAGTTGCAGCGTGATCCGGAAGGCGTCGGAGCCTTGCTGGTGCGCACGGCGGACGGTGCGACGACCCCGTTGTCGGATGTCGCCACCATTCGCCTGGGCGAAGGACGCACCGTCATCAATCACGACGGCGGTCAACGCCGGCAGGTGGTTACCGCCAACCCGACCCAGGCCGATGTCTCCGGCTTTGTGCGCGACGCGCGCGCCCAGGTCGCGCGCACCGTCACCCTGCCGCCGGGTGTCTTCCTCGAATACACCGGCGTGGCCCAAGGCCAGACTGCGGCGGCCCGCCAGATCCTGGTCAATGTCGCCGCAGCGTCGATCGGCATCACCGCGCTCCTCGTGCTCGCCTTCGGCGGCGGTCGGCCCGCCGGATTGATCCTTGCGGGGACACCGTTTGCGCTGGCTGGCGGCGTCGCCGCCGTGGCCTTGACCGGCGGCGTGCTCTCGCTGGGTGCTTTGGTCGGTTTCGTCACGCTGTTCGGAATCGCCGCCCGCAATGCCATTCTCCTTATCTCTCACGTCGATCATCTGGTGAGCGAAGAGGGCCAGCTCTGGGGATTGGCGACGGTTCTGCGCGCGACCCAGGAACGCGTGACACCAATCCTGATGACCGCCTTGGTCACTGGACTTGGCCTGGCGCCCCTAGCGCTCGAGGCGGGCCAATCCGGACGCGAGGTGCAGGGTCCCATGGCTGCGGTGATCCTCGGCGGATTAATCACTTCGACCCTGATGAGCCTGCTGCTGCTCCCGGCGCTCGTTCTCGCCTATCGTTATCCGCGGGGACCAACCCACGAGAGATCACGCGATGCGCCTGCTGCTGATCGAGGATGATGCTGAGACGGCCGCCTTCGTCTTCGAGGGCCTCAGCCTGCGTGGCCACGCCGTCGAGACGGTAATGGACGGCCAGGCCGGGCTGGCCACGGCGATGGCCGGTGGCTTCGACGTGATGATCATCGATCGGATGCTTCCCAGCCTGGACGGGCTGTCGGTCGCCAGGGCCCTGCGCGACGCCGGGATTGAAAAGCCCATTTTGATCCTGACGGCGCTGGGCTCGGTCGAGGATCGGGTCGCCGGCCTGGAAGGGGGGGGCGACGATTATCTGGTCAAGCCGTTCTCGATGCCGGAACTGATCGCGCGCGTTGACGCCCTTGGCCGCAGAAGCGCATCCGGTTCGCCCACCCGGTTGTCCATCGCCGATTTGACGCTCGACCGTCTGACGCGGGAGGTCCGGCGGGCCGGTGAGATGATTGACCTGCAGCATCGTGAGTTCCAACTGCTCGAAGCCTTGATGCTGCAGACGCCCAATGTGGTGACCCGCATCATGCTGCTGGAAGGCGTTTGGAAAATTCGCTTCGATCCGGGCACCAGCCTGGTGGAAAGCCACGTCAGCCGCCTTCGGGCCAAGATCGATCGCGCGGGAAGCCCGATGCTGATCCACACCGTGCGAGGAGAAGGCTATGCCGCTCGCGCGCCTTAGCCAGCTCTGGCGCTCGACCAGCTTTCGGATTTCCCTCATCCACGCCGCACTACTGGCCGCTGCAATCATCGGTGCGGTAAGCGGAGGCTGGATCGCGACCCGAGGCGCGGCCGAGCGCGAAGCCCATGATCGCATAGCCCTGGAGGTCCACGCCGTCACGCTTGAGATCCAGGCAGAGGGTCTGAAGGCCGCCGGCGACGCAGTGATGGCGCGTGCAGAACGACCCGGCGCGCTGGAATACCGTCTGGTTGATTCCGCCGGCCGTCATGTCGCGGGCGACTTGAGCGACCTGGGACCCAAGGAGGGTTGGAGGCGCCTCGACTTTGATGGATCCGCGCCCGGACTTGAGGGCAAGGACCGCCTTCTTATCCTGACCCAGCGCCTGCCAGATGGCGCGCGGCTCACGGTCGGAGAGGGCCTTGGGAGAGCCGAAGCGCTTCGCGATACGCTCTTTCGGACCCTGCTGTTGTGGGGCGGTTTGGCATTGGCCCTGGGGCTGGCGGCAGGGCTCTATCTGACACACCGAGCGCTTGAACGCATGAACGCCCTGGTTCGCACTGTGCGCGCTGTCGCCGACGGCAACCTGGCGGCCCGTGCATCCGACGCGAGACCTGAAGGCGATGACATTGGTCAGCTAGCCACGGGCGTCAATCAGATGCTCGATCGCATCGACGTCCTGGTGGCCGCCGTGCGCCGGGTTTCTGCCGATGTCGCCCATGATCTTCGAACCCCCTTGTCGCATGTCCGCCAACGGCTCGACACGGCCACGACTGCCGCGACGCCAGAACTCCGAAACGCCGCCCTTCAGTCGGCCAAAGACGGCATCGACAGGGCCATGCGGATGTTCGACGCGATGCTTCGCCTGGCGGAGATTGACGCCGGCGCGGCGCGGGCGCGTTTCGCGACCGTCGACCTGGCGGATCTGACCGATCGTGTGGCCGACGCTTACCGAGCCGAGTTGGAGGCGTCGGGACGGACTCTGCTCGTCCAGGTCGCGGGGTCCTTGGTCGTCGAGGGTGACGCCGACCTCCTCACTCAGGCGTTGGCCAATCTGCTGGAGAACGTCTTGAAGCATTCCCGCGCGGGCGCCGCAGTGCAGGTGCGCCTCGTTGAGAAGCGGGAAGGGATCCAACTCAGCGTCGAGGATGACGGACCCGGTATCCCACCCGAGATGTTCGAGGTGGCGGTCCGCCCGTTCTCCCGGCTGGATCCTGCCCGCGCAGCGCCGGGCACGGGTCTTGGCTTGGCGATCGCCGCCGGCGTGGCTCGTCTGCACGGCGGGCGGCTGCTGCTTGAAGACGCACGGCCGGGATTGCGCGTAACCATGCTGCTGGCCCAGGGCCTCATGCTTTCGCAAGGCGCCGCCTTTCGAGCCGCCGATGGAAACTGACAAGCCCAAGGCATCCTGGCGCTCCGGCATCTCGGCTGTTCCAAGAGGGGTCTGGGCGCTCGGCCTGGTATCGATGTTCATGGATATCTCTTCAGAGATGATCCACAGCCTGCTGCCGGTGTTCCTCGTCGGAACCCTGGGCGCCAGCGTTGCTCTGGTCGGTGTCATTGAAGGCGTCGCCGAGGCCACGGCTTCGATCACCAAAATCTTCTCCGGTTGGCTGAGCGACCGGCTCGGTAAGCGCAAGCTTCTGGCCGTCATAGGCTACGGCCTCGGAGCACTGAGCAAGCCCATCTTTCCCTTGGCAGCGACCCTGCTGGAGGTGTTCGGCGCCCGTTTCGCAGACCGGATCGGCAAGGGCGTACGGGGCGCGCCCCGCGATGCGCTCGTCGCCGATCTGTCGCCTCCTTCCGTTCGCGGCGCCGCCTTTGGCGTTCGCCAGTCGCTCGACACCATCGGCGCGTTTACGGGCCCGCTGGTGGCGATGGCGCTGATGCTGGTGCTCGCCGGGAATATTCGCGCAGTCTTTGCGTGGGCAGTCGTCCCGGCCATCGTTGCGGTTCTGTTGCTGGTGTTCGGCGTTAAAGAGCTGAGAGCTTCCGCTGGCGCACACGGCGCAGCGCGACCGCCCATTCAGTGGGCCGAGGTGAGGGGTATTGGGCCGGCGTTCTGGGGCGTGGTCGCCTTGGGCGTCGTGTTCACAATGTCCCGGTTCAGTGAAGCCTTCCTGGTTCTTCGAGCACAGGATGCCGGTTTGCCGATCGCACTTGTCCCCGTCGTTATGGTGGTCATGAATGTCGTCTACTCGCTCGCAGCCGCGCCGGCGGGAAGCCTGTCCGACCGGATCGACCGGCGACGGGTCCTCGCTGCCGGCCTGGTCTGTCTGGTGCTCGCAGATCTATTCCTGGCGCTGGGCGACGATGTCGCCAGTGTGCTAGTTGGGGTGGCCCTGTGGGGCCTGCATATGGGCCTCACCCAAGGCCTGTTGGCGGCGCTCGTCGTCGACACGGCGCCGACCCATCTGAGGGGAACGGCGTTCGGTCTCTTCAACCTTGCGGGCGGCGTGACCATGCTCGCGGCGAACACATTGGCCGGGGCACTTTGGTCGGCCTATGGGTATCAAGCGACGTTTCTGAGCGGCGGACTATTTGCCGGCCTCACGCTCGTCGGCTTGGTGGTGATAATCCGCCGCCAGCGGAATAGGTATTCGCCGCACGGCTGACATGCTGCCCATCATCATGATGTTAAATCAGAACATTTAGACGCAGGGAACGCTGCGCTACGTTCAGCCTCGAGTGAGGTTACGGGTTTGGTCGCCAGAGGGACTATGACCTTGCAAGACCGACAAATCGCCAGGGGAGCGTCTCGCCGGCATGAAACGGGATGAAGTCTTCGGAGGCTTCCACAAGCTTGGCGGGCACATTCACC
The DNA here is from genome assembly GCF_049896325.1 of Caulobacter sp. DWP3-1-3b2. NCBI lineage: Bacteria > Pseudomonadati > Pseudomonadota > Alphaproteobacteria > Caulobacterales > Caulobacteraceae > Caulobacter > Caulobacter sp. DWP3-1-3b2. Next base: position 172,858 of record NZ_JAFCUB010000001.1, on the reverse strand, counting down.
GGCCAACGTTCGAGAATGATTTTATCGCTGTTTGGAGCAAGGCCATAGAAGGCCGGTCCGTGCTCCGATGCAAACCCCTCAAGGCGATGCAGAACCCCTTCCTCCTCGAAAGTCATGGCGTAACTCTCGATTGCGAACGGGGCGTTGAAGATGCCGGCGCATCCGCACGCTGATTCCTTTTGCGTGATGGAGTGCGGCGCGGAGTCTGTGCCCAGGAAGAACTTCGGCGATCCTGATGTTGCCGCCCGCCGCAGCGCGAGGCGGTGCGACTCTCGCTTCGCCACAGGGAGGCAATAGTGATGGGGACGGATGCCGCCCTCAAACATCGCGTTGCGGTTAATACGCAGGTGATGGGGTGTGATGGTCGCCGCAAGGTTTGGGCCACAGGCTTCCACGAACGTCACGGCGTCGGCCGTCGTGATGTGTTCGAAAACCACCTTGAGTGCGGGAAAATCCGTGATCAGCTTCGCTAGGATGCGGTCGATGAAGACAGCCTCACGGTCAAAAATGTCGACATGGCGATCTGTCACCTCGCCATGGATCAGCAACGGCATGCCGATCCGCTGCATGACATCAAGCACGCGGTGGATCTTTTGGATGTCCGTGACGCCGTGATCCGAATTGGTGGTGGCGTGCGCAGGGTAGAGCTTGCAGGCGGTGAATACGCCATCTGCAAAGCCGCGTTCGATTTCGCCAGCGTCGATGGTGTCGGTGAGGTAGCAGGTCATCAACGGCTCGAAGGCCAGGCCCGGCTCAACAGCGGCGAGGATGCGGTCTCGATAGCCCTTCGCGGCCGCGACAGTCGTGACCGGCGGATTGAGATTGGGCATGACAATGGCCCGCGCAAACTGCCTGGCCGTGTAGTTCACGACGGAGGCGAGTATCGCGCCGTCGCGAAGATGGACATGCCAGTCATCGGGGCGACGAAGCGTCAGGCGCGCAGGGGGAGCCGGATTTTCTTCGTTCATTGGCTTGTCCGAGATCGTCATTCGCATGTCCTTGATAGGCGTGGCCGAGGATCAGAAGGCAACTGAGGCTCAGTGCCGCCGTATTTTGTCAGCAACTGCGCGAGGAGCTCATTGGGGAACCGGCGGTTCCGAATAATGGCGTAGAAGCTCTCGGTGAGTTGCGGGATCCGGCAATGCTCGACCAGCACCCCGGATGCCAACTCGTCGCGCACAACGATAGGCGGAACGAGCGTCACGCCTTCGCGCTCGCGGGCGAGCAGCCGCAGCATCGCCATGTCATCGACTTCGGCCAGGATGATGGGGCGAACGCCCGCCAGATCCAGCAGGCGATCGAAGCCGACCCTGATGTCGCTGTCCAGGCTCGGAAGAAGGATGGGCTCGCTGCGTAGATCCTCCGGAAAGCGGAATGCCGGCTTCCCCGATCTCGGCCGGCCGACCAGACTGACCGGCTGCTCATTGAGAAGGTGATTTCGAAACGGCGCCCGGGCGTCGCGTTGCGCGGCGCTGTTGGAGAGGACCACATCGATGGCATGGGCTTCGAGTTGGGCGAGTAGGTCGCGCGTTGTGCCGGAGCGCACGATCAGTTCCACGTCGGCGCGGCCGACCAGAGGACGCAGAAACTCCAGCTGGAAGTTGCGCGACAGGGTCGTGAGCGCGCCCACCCGCAGAACCTGTCGATTGGCCAGAGGCCTACCCTCGAGGGTGCTCATCAGCTCGTCTCCCGCCTGGAAGACGGTGTTGGCATAGTCGAGCGCGATCTGGCCGGCCTCGGTCAGGACGAGCCGCTTGCCCACGCGGTCGAATAGTGTGTGGCCCATCTGGCGTTCGAGCTTCTGGATCTGAACCGAAAGCGCAGACTGCGACAGATTCAGCCGTTCGGCCGCCCGGGTCAGGCTGCCTTCATGCGCGACGGCCCAGAAATAGCGCAAATGGTTGAAGTTCAGGTTGGCCATATCGTTCTATAAAACAGAACGAAAACACCGGCACAATGAATTTTCCGGGCCGCACCGAACCGGCTAACTCCCGCTTGCGATCCGCACAACGCGCAAAGGGAAGTCCATTGCCAATCGATCTCTTGCCCTTGCTGGCGCCCGCAGCGCTGCTTCTGATCGCCGTCGTCGGCCTTATCAGCTGCGGGCGCCGGCCCCGCGTCCTGTCTCGGATCGCCGAAGCCTCGGCGCTCCTTGCTCTGGCCGTCGGCGTGATCTCGGCTGTCGTGCTGATCATACATGGGCCTGCGGATAGCCGCCTCATCGGGCTCTATGGTGTTGGTCTGTCCATCCGGCTTGATGCCGTCAGCGCCGTGATGTTCCTTCTGGTTTCGTTCATCGGCTGGGTCGTGGTGCGTTACGCTGCGACCTATCTGGACGGGGAGGCGCGGCAAGGCGCGTTCACCGGCTGGCTCTGTATGACGCTGGCTTCGGTGCTCCTGCTGGTGCTGTCGGGCAACCTCGTCCAGCTCGTCCTGGCCTGGGTCGCGACAAGCTTCTTTCTGCACCGGCTACTGCTGTTCTATCCGGACCGGATCGCGGCGCGGCGTGCGGCCGCCAAGAAATTTGTGACAGCGCGGCTGGGCGACGCGGCGCTGATCAGCGGCGCTGTGATGTTGGTGCTCGCCTATGGCACGACCGATATCGCGGCCATCTTGAGCGCAGCCCGCAGCGGAAGTGGCGGCGGTCTCGCGATCGGAGCCGCAGCCTTCTTGGCGGCGGCGGCACTATTGAAGTCCGCGCAGTTTCCGACGCATGGCTGGCTGACCGAGGTGATGGAAACCCCGACTCCCGTCTCGGCCCTCCTGCACGCGGGCGTCATTAACGCGGGCGGGTTTCTGCTGATCCGCTTCGCAGATGTGATGTTGCTGGCCCCCGCCGTCTTGGCGTTCCTTGTCCTGATCGGCGGCTTCACCGCGCTATTCGCGGGACTGGTGATGCTGACCCAGCCGGCCGTGAAAACCTCGCTGGCCTGGTCGACGGTCGCCCAGATGGGCTTCATGATTCTGGAGTGCGGGCTTGGACTCTTTCCGCTGGCCTTGCTGCACATCGTGGCCCATTCGCTTTACAAGGCCCATTCCTTCCTGGCCTCCGGCGGCGCGGTGGACTTGATCGCCGCCAATCGCAGACCCGGTCCCGTGGCTATTCCTAAGGCCGGTGCGGTAGGCCGCGCATTTCTGCTGGCGCTGGCGATCTATGCTGTCGTCGGGTTCTGTTTCGGCTTCCAGCACAAGTCCCCTCAGGCTATCGCGCTTGGCGCCATTCTGATCTTCGGCGTCGCCTACATGCTGGCCCAAGGTTTGGCGGACGCCGCGCCCAGAGCGTTGACCCAGCGCACCATCGGCTACGCCATCGCCACCTCCGTCAGCTATTTCGCGCTTCAAGTCTTCGCCGTCTGGCTGACCTCCGGCGTGTTGCCTGCCGCGCCGCCGCCAGGTCCGCTGCAATGGGCGCTGATCGTGCTGGCGGTTGTCAGCTTTGGCTTGGTGGCGATCGTCCAGGCGATGTTCCCGCTCTGGGCCTATCACCCAGCCGCTGCGGGCCTGCGCGTTCATCTTTCCAACGGTTTCTACGCCAATGCGGTGTTCGACCGGCTGCTGCGCGGCTGGCGGCTACGCAATGCAATTTGATCAGCTCGGAGGACGAAAAATGACGAATGCAGAGACTTCGAGCTGTCGTGATGGCCTGGAGTTGGACGCCGCCGCCGATCGCGCCGCCCGGGCGATCCCACCGCTCTGGCCACTAGCGTCAAGCGTTGCGGTCAATCCGTTCCTCGGCCAGATCGGCGAAAGCCTCGCCACAGTTGGCGCCAGACTGGAACGGGTCGCCGGAGCCCCCGTCACCATGCCGAGAAGCTGGTATCAGGAGCGGATCGCCAGCGGAGCCATCACCGACGCCGATCTGTTGGATGCTCTGGCAAGCGGCCCATCAGCGCTGCTTGCTTCAGACCTCGCGGCTCTGAAATCCATTGCGCAGGTCCCGAAGCCGAAGATCAGCGCGGCGCCGACCGTCGCGGACCTCGCGGCTGAGGTATCCGGGATTGACTGGCCGGGGCTGATTTCCGAGCGCTTCGGCGCCTGGGCGGCAGGATATTTCGACGAAGGACAGGCGCTCTGGGCCGCCCCGCGTGGGAAAGGCGCCTATGCCGCCTGGCGCGCCGTCGCGACCCACGATCTGACGCCCGAAATTGTCGGGCTTGCAGGCTTTGCGACCCGCGTCTCGGAGGCTCCGGAACGTGCGCCAGACGCAGTTGCAGGCGTGGTTTGCCGTCTCGCGCTCCTGCCCGAGGCCACGGAAACCTACTTCCACCAGATGCTCGTGACGCTCGGCGGCTGGGCGCAATATGCCCGTTATCGGCTTTGGCAGGCAGAACTCGGCGGCGGCGCGGACGCCACGATCACCGACTTTCTGGCCATCCGCCTGATCTGGGAAGCAGCCTTGTTCGACCGTTACGAGGACCAGATTGGAGTTCGGTGGAAGGCGGTCGTCGCTTTGCATGCGTCACCTGTCACGCCCACCGCCGACCATGTCGTCGATGCCATCCTGCAGGAAGCGTCTGAACGCGCCGCGCAACGGGCTTTGGCTGAAACGCTCGCGGCGCCAGGGACAGTCGCGACAGATAGTCGACCTATGCTCCAGGCCGCGTTCTGCATCGATGTGCGGTCCGAAGTGTTCCGGCGGGCGCTGGAATTCGTCAATCCAAATATCCAGACGCTGGGGTTCGCTGGCTTCTTCGGGCTTACGGCCTCACATCGCCGCTTTGCGTCAGACGTGCAGGAACTTCGGCTGCCTGTCCTGCTGAACCCCGGCCTGACCACCTGCTCGGGGGGGCCGCAGGACGCTGCAGCAGATCAGTCTGCGCGGTTCAAGGCCCGCGCCAAGCGGGCCTGGGGTCGGTTCAAGCTGGCCGCCGTCTCATCCTTCGCCTTCGTTGAGGCGACGGGACCGGTCTATGCCGGCAAGCTCGTGAGCGATGCATTGGGGCTCCACGCCACCACGGCGCCGAACGATCCCGCCCCCCGTCTCGATCCCGCCCTCGATCTCGCCACGCGGACGACGGCCGCAGAGACGGTGCTGCGGGCCATGTCGCTCACGACCAACTTCGCAAGGCTCGTAGTGTTGGCCGGACATGGCGCAAACGTCGTCAACAACCCCCATGCCAGCGCACTTCATTGCGGCGCCTGCGGCGGGTATTCCGGAGAGGTCAATGCGCGGCTGCTGGCCGCCTTGCTAAACGAGCCGGAGGTTCGCGCTGGCCTCGTTCCGCAAGGCATCGAGATCCCGAGCGACACCCTTTTCCTCGGTGCATTGCATGACACGACGACGGACGCGGTCACGCTCTATTCCGAGGACCTCCCGTCCGAGGCGCATGGGCCTGACTTGACCCAGGCGAGGACATGGCTCGCTGCGGCAGGCAAGATCGCGCGCGGGGAGCGTGCCTTGCGCTTGCCCCGAGGGGCGGGGGAGGAGAGCCTTGCCAGGCGCAGCCGCGACTGGGCTGAGGTGCGGCCGGAATGGGCGCTGGCAGGATGCAAGGCGTTCATCGCCGCGCCGCGTCGGCGCACGACGGGCAAATCCCTGGAAGGGCGCACGTTCCTTCATGACTATGACTGGAAAGCCGACAAGGACTTCAGCGTTCTCGAGTTGATCCTGACCGCGCCCGTGGTCGTCGCGAGCTGGATCAGCCTGCAGTATTACGGATCGACCGTGGCGCCCCAGGTCTTCGGGGCTGGCAACAAGCTCCTGCACAACGTCACCGGCGGCATCGGCGTCGTTGAGGGCAACGGCGGCCTGATGCGCGTCGGCCTGCCCTGGCAATCGGTGCATGACGGCAAGCAATACATCCACGAGCCCCTGCGTCTGTCCGTCTGCATCGAAGCCCCGCGCGAAGCGATGACCGAGATCCTGAAGCGACATGACGGTGTTCGCGCGCTCTTCGACAACCGCTGGCTGCACCTCTTTGCGCTCGACGAAAATGGCCAGATGGCCTGGCGCTACGCCGGCGATCTCCAATGGTGCGCGATGCCTGTTGGGGCTGATCGGGCAGCGCCTCTGAAGATGGCGGTTTGAGCCGTGAAACTTGTCCGCTCTCACCTGTCCTGGCTGGAATCGGAATCCATCCACATCCTGCGGGAGGCCGTCGCCGAAGCCCGCAACCCCATCATGCTGTTCTCGGCGGGTAAGGATTCGACCGTGATGGCGCACTTGGCGCTGCGAGCCTTCTATCCATCGATAGCCACCGTTGCCATGGCTGCATGTCGACTCGACCAGGGCGTTCAGATCGCTGATCGACTTCCGTGACGATTTTGCGGCCAAGCACGGCTTCGAGCTCATCGCCTATTCAAATGAGGAAGGTCGCGCTGCGGGCATCAATCCCTTCGATCGTGGGAACCGTTACAACTTGGCCATGCGGACGGAGCCCCTAAAAACCACGTTCGACGCCGGCGGCTACGACGTCATCTCTGGCGGCGCTCGGCGCGACGAGGAAAAGTCACGCGCCAAGGAGCGCATCGTCTCGGTTTGCGGCGCGGGCCACGCATGGGAGCCGCGCCAGCAGCGTCCCGAGCTCTGCTCTACAACACCCGCCTGAGCAAGGGTCAGACCGCCCGGGTGTTTCCGCTCTCAAACTGGACCGAGCTGGCGCCGCTCTATTTCGCGGCGCCCCGGCCGGTCGTGCAGCGCGCGGGAGCGTTCATCGTGGTCGGTGACGAGCGCCGTGTGCGATTCCAGCCCGGCGACCAGATCCAGACCCGGACGGTGCTTCCGAACCTTGGGCTGTTGGCCCGTCACTGGCGCGGTGGAGCCCGATGCGACCGAGCTCGCTGCTGTCGTGGATGAAACCCCCGCGGGCTTCCTCCTCCGAGCGTAAGGGGCGGATCAGCGACGCAGAGGATGGCGGTTCGCTCGAACAGAAGAAGCAAGAGGGCTATTTCTGAACATGGCGGCTGATGATCGTCCTTACAAAAACACCGTCGCCGTCCTCGCCACGATGCACGGGAAAGAGCGCGCAATCGGTCCTGTGCTCGAAACAGGGCCTGGGTCTCAGGGTCAAGCTTGCGCTCGGCCTGGATACCGACCACGTCGGCACGTTCAGCCGGGATATCGACCGGACAGGAACTCAGCTCGATGCGGCCAGGGCCAAGATCGCTACGGCGTTCGACTATGCGCCCTACGCTCGCGTTGGCCTTGCCAGTGAGGGCAGCTTCGGCCCGCACCCCTACATGCCCTTCCTTGCACTCGGTCGCGAACTTGTCCTGCTGGTTGACCGTGAGCGCGGCCTCGAACTGACCGGCCACTTTTCTGGGCCTGAAACCAACTACGGCCATGCCGTCGTCTCCGACATCGAAGGCGCGATCGCGTTCGCCGAGCGGTTGAAATTTCCTGAGCATGGCTGATCGTCATGGGCTGCGTTGCTGAAAAGCCCCCGCCTAGCCTTTCGTTGATCAAAGACGTTATCGACCATGCAGGTCTTGAAAGAGCTGTCGGTCACGTCGTCGCCAAATGCGGCGCGGCTTTCGTCGAAGGCGATCTGCGCGCCCACCGCAATCCGACCCGGATGCGGGCCATCGAGCGCGCGGCGAACGACCTCGTTCGCCGGTTTCGCAGTCAATGCCCGGCCTGCGCACATCCAGGCTTTGACGTTACCGATCGTGTTCCTGGTCTTCCTTGCGAAGGGTGCGGGGAGCCAACGCATGTGATCTGCTCGGAGGCCTTCACCTGCCAAGCTTGCGACTATCGGCAGGAGCGTAGGGCAACGAGCCCTATGACCGCAGAGGCGGGACGCTGCGGAATGAGCTCGACGCTCTCCCCGCAGGAGCCGCATGGTGGCTCATCGTGAGACAGTTGCTTACATCCTCCAGATGAGCTCACCTCAAGGTTTGCGCGCTAAAGTACGCCAAGAAGTACAAAGCAAGAACCTTGAATTACTACGCTGCTCGGCACAGCCGGTCGGCCGGATCGTTCAGCGGCCTAAACCCGCCAGCGCTCGCAGCGTCAGCCCATAGATAGTCACCCGTCAGACCGACATGAGCTCAGCTCATCGGCGACAGGTGCGCCAGAAGCTCATCGGGCGCGGCCACCTCCCGGTCGCGCAGATGCTCGACGGCGCGCTGCACATATAATGTGTTCCACCGCGCGATGGCGGCTTGGTGGGGTGTTGGAAGGCGGGGTCAGTGGCGTCAACCCGCACCTGGGTCAGCAGGCTCTATCCGACCCTCGGACGGCTGCTCTCGCCGGCCGTCGCCGCCCTGGCCATGGCCTTGTCTTCAGTCAGCGTAATCGGCAACGCCCTGCGTTTCCGCAAAGTAAAGCTCCAGTCATAGCGGGGGTGGGGGGCTAATTGTCTCTCGGAGTTGCCGCCGTTGTCCAAATTCTCGGAACACTACGGGTCTTCGCGAGGGCTGATCTCACCATGACCGATACGGGCGATGGTTATGGAGAGTCCTACCGCAGCGATCGCCGCCGGCCACAGAGCCTTCAGGCCAAGGTGAGCATAGGCTGATGAGCCCAAGGCGGCGCCGCCGACCAGGCCGCTCCAGAGCAAGAAATAAGGCGCCCAGGCCGTCTTGCTGCCGCCCGTGAATGCGATCGCCAAGCGTTGCCCAAGCTTGACAAGCGTACCGGTCATATAGGTCAAGCCGATGCTGACCTCGCCATCGCGCTCGAACACCGCGTTCTCGGCGCCCATGGCCAGACCCATGGCGACGATGGCGGCGTGCTTGAACCCGACAGCGTTGAGGCTTGCGGCTCCAAAAAGCAGCGCGGCGACAAATGACATGACGGCCGCGCGGCGGTGATGTTTCGCAAAATGGGCAACGAGCGACCCCAGGATCACGCCTAGAACGAAGGTGACGATCAGCGACGCCGCCAGGGCCGCGTTGGCGAGATTGCCAGTCAGGGCCACCGCGAGCCGGGTCGAATTTCCGCTCATGAATGAGACGAAAAATCCGCCCAATTCCATGAAACCCAAGGCGTCGATGTAGCCGGCGAGGCTCGCGAGGCAAATGGCCATCGTCCGGACTCTAAAATCGTAACCGGTCACTGGATTGTCCAAAAGGCTTGGTCGCGGATCGTGACGCGCAAAGTCCGGCGACCGCAAGCCACCGTTTGGTTGGTTTCATCCGTGAAGGCTTCTGACCTTGATTGCGATCAATGCGTTGATACGGCGCGGGGCGCCTTCCTCCGTGGATTGGAGGCCACGCGATGAGAAGGAGAGACATCTTGGCCGGGAGCGGCGCCGTGGCTCTGGCGGGCGTCGGCGCAGCCTGGTTGGGCGCTCGACGGATGGGCGCGATGGACGCCTATGTGGCTGCTGTCGCGGCGACACGGTCGGAGCTCTCGGCTCAACCCGCACTGCCGGACATTATCCGATACGCGACGCTCGCGGCGAGCGGCCACAACACCCAGCCCTGGCGGTTTCGGCTCAGTGAAGGGCGGGTCGATATTCGCCCGGACACGGCGCTGCGCACGCCCATCGTCGACCCGGACGATCATCATCTTTTCGTCAGCCTTGGGTGCGCCGCCGAGAATCTGGCGCTTGCCGCCGCCGCTCGTGGGCTTCCTGGCGAGGTCGGCTTCGATCCGGCCGGCGATGGCTGCGCGGCGTTTAGCTTTGGCAAGGGGCCAAGCCAAGGCTCGGCGCTGTTTGACGCCATTCCCGCCCGACAATCCACGCGTGCCGACTACGATGGACGGCCGGTCAGCGCGGCTGATCTAAGAACCTTGGCGGCTGCGGCGGCCGTTCCCGGCGTTGACCTTGTCCTGATCACCGATCAACCCCGCAGGGACAAGGTCCGGGACCTGATCGTGGCGGGCAACAGCGCTCAACTGGCCGATCCCGCCTTTGTGCGGGAACTCAAGCACTGGATCCGCTTCAACCCTCGTCAGGCCATCGAGACTGGCGATGGCCTGTTCAGCGTCTCAAGCGGCAATCCCGCGCTGCCGGACGGGCTGGGACCGATCCTGTTCGACGCGACCTTCACGGCCAAGGCCGAGAACGACAAATATGCTCGCCAGCTGAAATCGTCGGCGGGCCTCGCGGTTTTCATGGCCCAGCAGGAGGATCATGATCATTGGATCCGCACGGGGCGGGCCTGCCAACGCTTCGCCCTTCAAGCCACGGCGCTCGGGCTCCGGCACGCTTTCGTCAATCAACCGGTCGAGGTGGCGAGTCTACGACCGGAGCTGGCCGACCTAGTCGGAATGCCGAGGCGGCGTCCCGATCTGCTGATGCGCTTTGGACATGGCCCCACGCTTCCGTTCTCGGCGCGGCGGCCGGCCAGGATCGCCGCCGCCGGCGTCGCCACATGATGACCGCACAAGGGCGCGGCGCGGCGATCATCCATAGCCTCCATACCCTCATCTACGGCGTGAGGGCGGCCTCGACCCTGATCTTGCTCTATATCGGGACCACCGGCCGCCATGCCGTCTGGCTATGGGGCGCGGCGCCGCTGCCGGCGATCAAGGTCGCTGTCTTGGTAGGGAATGCCTCAAATGCCCTTTGACCGGGGTCGTTGATCTGGCCCTACGCCTCGGCGCCGATCCCGTCGCGAACGCAGCCCGCTTGCGACTTGGGCAATCGGGACAGATGCGGCAGGACGCCGCCAAAGCCTGGATGCCGTTCGAGGCCGCTGCGCGCGGTGCGGCCGTTCGTGGAAGATCCCGGGCGCACCGTCGCCGTCGGCGGCACCATCCGGATCGCCAACGGCTGCAAGATCGCCTACGGCCGCGTGGTCGAGGTGGGCGCGCCGCGCAACATCCTGGCCCTGCTCCAGACCGTCGAATATCTGCGGGCCTTCCTGATGGCGCGGATCGCCTGGAGCAGGATCGACGCCCTGACCATCATCTCGGGGGCCTTCCGGCTCTTTCGGCGCCAGGCCGTGCTGGATGTCGGCGGCTACAGCCACGGCACCGTCGGCGACGGACATGGAGCTGGTCGTCAAGCTGCACAAGCATTTCCGGCGGCTTGGCAAACCCTATCGGACCGCCTTCACGCCCGAACCCGTCTGCTGGACCGAGGGGCCGGAGAGCTGGTCGGTGCTGGCGTCGCGGGGCGATGGAAACCGTCTTTCGCCACCGCGACATGATCCTCAATCCGCGCTACGGGCGCATCGGCATCATCGGCTTTGGGCACATTCTCCTCGTCGACGTGTTTGGGCCGATCGTCGAGATCTTCGGCTATGTGCTGATCCCGTCCTTCTGGCTCCTGGGCCTGTTGTCGCTTGACTATCTCTGGGCCCTCCTGGCCGTCACCTTCGGCTTTGGCGTGGTGATCAGCGTCGGCGCTCTGGCGCTCGAAGAGGTCGAGCTTCGACGCTTTCCCAACCCCAAGAGCCTGCTGATCCTGATGGGGGCGGCGGTGCTGGAGAATTTCGGCTATCGGCAGATCAACAATGTCTGGCGGCTTCGCGGACTTTGGCAATTCATGACCGGCGCTCAAGGTTGGGGCTCGATGACCCGGACGGGGTTCAGATCTTCCTAGGCGGGGCGAGGCTCAGACGACAGGCGGCGTTTCGGGCGCGATGCGCAATTGCCGCTCGACCAACAGCGTCAGCAGGTGCTCATCGACCGGCTTCGCTAAGGTCTCGTGCGCGCCCATCCCTGCCGCCAGATTCAGGAGGCTGGCCGAAGGTAGGCGCACCGAGCCACCGCTGATGGCGATGATCCTCACCAAGGGCCAACGGCGACGAATCTCACCGATCGTTTCCACGCCTTCGCGCACAGGCATCAACAGATCGATGACAACCACGTCGAAGTCGGAGCGTTCGAGCGCGCGCACCGCGTTCGCGCCCTCTTCGGCCTCGACGCATGCATGCCCTGCGCTGGTCAGAAAGCCGCATAGCAGCGATCTCACCAGCGGGTCATCATCAACGATGAGCACTCGCCCCACGATCCCTCCATGGACAATCGATTGTTTTGACAACTGGCGCCGCAAGCCACGCTAGCGGAGCTTGCATAGAACGCAACAAATGGGGGTGTGACGCTAGGTCGCAGGAGCGCGCGCTTGCAGGACGGCATAGCGGTTGAGCCTCAAAAAGATTGGTCAGGGCGCACCGGACCCGTCGGGGGCCGGGGGCCAACGGTTCGTTAGCGTTGACATCGTAGACGATGGGCATGCGGCTAATGGCTTAGCGCTTGCGTCCGAGCTTCGTTTGCCGTTGGGAGCTGCTGATGTCGTTTGTCCCGCCTTTTTCCCGTTCGCCGGTCACCAAGGGTTTGCGGTTGCCCGCCGTGGTGGGATTGATCGTCGTTCCGCTCCTGTTGCTGACTGTGGCGCTTGAAATCCGGCGGGAGTTCGATCGGGGACGGGAGCTGCGCGCCGCCGTGAACCACTCCTACGAGAAGCGGCTGCAGATGCTGACGGTCTTCTCGCTGATGCAGGACGCGGAAACCGGCTCGCGCGGCTATGTCATCACCGGACAGAAACGGTTCCTGGAGCCCTACAACCACGCGGCCGAGGCCCTTGGGCCGGAACGGCGGCGGCTGCGGGCGCTGCAGGAAGACGAGCTGGGAACTCAAGGCGCAGATCGAGCCGAGCTTGGAGAACTCGACGCGATCGAAGCCAAGATCGACGCCAAGTTGGCGCGCGTGCGGTTGACGATCGCCGCGCGCGACACGCGCGGCGCGGCCGCCGCCCAGGCGATGGTTAGCAACGGGATCGGCAAGCAGCTCATGGACGAGCTGCGCGTTCTCATGGCGCAGATGGCAAGCGCAGAGCGACAGGCGCTGACCGAACGCGTCATCGCCGACGAAGAGCGGACACACGCGACCGAGCGCGTGACCCTGACGCTCTTCCTGATCCTCGGCGCGTTGTTGTTTGGGGCATTCGTCCTCATCCTGTTGCAAGGGAGGGGGCGACAGCGCCTTCTGGAGAAGGTCGAGCTGAATGCCGCCCGGATGACGGCGATCTTCGACAGCGCCCAGGACGGTCTGCTGACTTTCAACCTCTCGGGCACGGTCGAGAGCCTTAATCGCGCCGGACAGGGGATGTTCGGCTATGGGCCGGTCGAGACGCTCGGCCGAGACGCCTCGATGTTGTTCGATATTCCGGAGGATGGCCGGCTGTTCCTCGACCGTCTGGGCGGCGGGCGCGATCTGCGCGAGGGCCTCACGCGCGAGCTGCAGGCACGGCGCAACGACGGCTCCACTTTCCCGGCCGAAGTCTCGCTCGGACGATTTGATCTCGCCAGCGGCGCTTATGTGGTGGCTGCGGTTCGCGACATGAGCGAGCGGCGGCGCATCGAGCAGATGAAGTCCGAATTCGTCTCCACCGTGAGCCACGAATTGCGCACGCCCCTGACCTCGATCGCCGGCTCGCTGGGGTTGCTGGCGGGGGGCGCTGGGGGCGAGCTGTCCGAGCGCACGGGACGGCTGGTGGGGATCGCCCACGCCAACTCCCAGCGGCTGGTGCGATTGATAAACGACATCCTCGACACCGAGAAGATCGAGTCTGGCCAGATGACCTTCGCCATGGAGGCGATGGATGTCGTCGAGCTGGCACGGCGGGCGCTGGACGCCATGCAGGGCCTGGCCGACGAGCTTGGCGTCAAGCTGGTCCTTACCGCGTCCGAGGCCCTCACCGTCCGGGGGGACGCCGACCGCCTAGCCCAGGTTCTGACCAACCTGCTGTCCAACGCCGCCAAGTTTTCCCCCAAGGACGCGACGGTCGAGGTGAGCATCTCCCGCCTGGAGGCCGGGCGGGCGCGCGTCAGCGTGCGCGACCATGGGCCGGGCGTGCCGGAAAGCTTCCGCCAGCGGATCTTCTCGAAGTTCGCCCAAGCCGATGGGTCCGATACCCGGCGGCTGGGCGGAACGGGCCTGGGCTTGGCCATCTGTCGCGAGATCGTCGAGCGGCACGGCGGGCGAATCTTCTTCGACTCGCCTCCGGGGGAGGGCGCGACCTTCCATGTGGATCTGCCGTTGTTCGACGCGGGTCTCTCCCCCGTACTGGAACGCCGACAGATTTTGATCTGCGAAGACGACCCCGACGCGGCGATGGTGCTTTCGGAAATGGCGGCCGAGCTGGGGCTCGACGCCACGGTGGTCGGTACGCTGGCGGCTGCCGAGGCGGCGCTGCGTGAGCCGATCGGCTACATCGCCCTGCTGCTGGATCTGCGCCTGCCGGACGGCCACGGCCTGGACCTGCTGAAGCGACTGAGGTCTCGACCGGGGACCAGCACTTTGCCGGTCCTGATCGTGTCGGGTGAGGCCGCCTCTCCCCAGAGCCTGGACGTGCTCGACTGGCTCCAGAAGCCCGTCGATATCGAGCGCCTGAAGACAGCCCTGGCCAATGCGCGTCGCGGCGAGCTGGCCCGCTTGCTGGTGTTGCACGTCGAGGACGATCCCGACGTTCGGCAGATCGTCGCCACCGCACTGCGCGATCGTTGCGACATCATCGCCGCCGACAGCGTGAGGAGCGCTCGGCGCATCCTGCGCAATACCTCTCCTCAGCTCGCCATTCTAGACGTGGCGCTGGGCGACGGCTCGGGGTTGGACCTGCTGCCGGATCTTCGTAAGCAGGGGCGGCCGCCCGTGCCGGTCATTGTGTTCACCGCCCAGAGCCTGGACGACGGGCAGCTGACCGACTCGGTCGACGCCGTGTTGACCAAGTCGCGGTCAACACTGAAAGAGCTGAGCGAGCGGGTTCAATTGCTGGCGAGCCGAGCGCCTGGGGAGGGAGCACGATGACCGGCCTGAAACTGATGTATGTCGAAGACGAGCCCGATATTCGCGAGGTAGCCGCCTTCGCCTTTGAACTCGATCCGGAGATAGAATTGCGCGCCCATTCCTCGGGGGCGGCGGCGCTGGGCGCCTTGGCCAGTGACCCGTGGCGACCCCAGGCGATCCTGCTGGATGTGATGATGCCCGACATGGACGGTCCAACGACCCTGGATCTGATCCGTCACGTGGCAGGGCTTGAAAAGACCCCGGCCATCTTCATCACCGCGCGCGCCCTGCCGCAGGAGCGAGCCGCGTTCATAGCCCGCGGGGCAATCGGGGTGATCACCAAGCCGTTCGATCCGATGACCCTGGCCTCCGACGTCCGCTCGATCGTGGCCGGCGCATGAGCGATCCCCTCGCGCCCCTGCGAGCCAAGTTCATCGCGCGTTGCGCTGAGGATCTTCTCGTGGTCGAGGAGGGCCCCGCCGCGTCCGATCTACCGCGCACCATCCACCGCATCGCGGGAGCCGCCGGCATGTTTGGCTATGACGCCTTGGGCGCGCTAGCGGGCCGCATCGACGAGCGTGCCCAGGCGGGGAAGGGCTTCGTCGAGCGTGAGCTGGCTGAATTGGCGGCGGCGCTAGCGGCGGTGGCGCGAAGCTAGATCATCGCGGAAGTGGCTGAAATCCATCCGAAAAGCTTTGGCGACCTGCTGCGCAGAGGCGCTGGCGCGGAGCGCCGCTGATGCGGCCGGCGCTTGAAGCCTATGGCTTGGGGTTGAGCATGGCCGCGACGCGCTTGGTCAGGACGTCGGGCGTAAAGGGCTTGACCAGATAGCCATCTGCGCCGGCGTCCATGGCCTCGCGGACGGTGGCGAGATCGCCCTTGGCGGTCATCATCATCACCGCGGCGTTCACCCGTTGGTAGCGGCGCAGCAGGCGCAGTAGGTCAACGCCTGTCATGTCGGGCAGCTGAATGTCGAGCAAGACGAGATCCCACTTCGAATTCTGCAGGGCCTTCAGGCCCAACTCGCCCGTGCCGACGGAGGAGGTGTTGTAGCCGAGTTGGGACAGCACGAGCTCGACGTACTGGCGCACCAGTGGATCGTCTTCGATGATCAGAACGGCGGCCATCACGTTGCTCTTTCGTCGGTGCTCAACGGTCAAGCCGCCGGTGTCCCCAAGCCAAAGTCTACGGGGTCGGATATGAGTCGCGCTACAACGTTACGGAGATTCCGGTCCCTTTCTTAGAGCACAGTCTGGCGAGCGCCGCCTGGATTTTGCTCGTCCAGCAATGTTGTTTACGTGGAGGTGTTGCGCGCTTGCTTGCGTTGGCTTGCGTGCGCCTCCGGTATCATAGCCATCATCGGCGGCTCGGTTCTTGGAGCGTGACCGGCACGGCCAGCCGCTGGGCTAGGGCTTTGCCGCATCGACAACCGCGCCGAACGGGGCCCAGAGCGATCCGGCGGCGACCACGGAGCGCCGGCGCGGGAAGGTGGCGCGCAGGAAGCGAATGTCGGCCAGGTTGCAAATTTGAAGGCGTAGGGCCGCTTCGTTTTGCCGCAGCGTAGTGACCGCGTCGTTAACGGGCGCCTGTTTTCATTGGGCGCATAACCGGCGCATGAGCGTCTCGATTGCCGAAACCGCCCGACTCGCCGCCCTGCGCTCTTTTAGGGTGCTGGACACCGATCCGGAACCGGGCTTCGACCAGATCACGGGCCTGGCGGCGCAACTGTTCGACGCGCCGATCGCTCTGGTGTCGCTAGTCGATGATCACCGGCAGTGGTTCAAGGCTCGCATCGGACTTGAGCCCTGTTCGACCTCCCGCGAGCTGGCGTTCTGCGCCCATGCCATCGAACTGGGCCCGCAGGCGATCATGGTCGTGCCCGACGCCTCGCGAGACCCTCGGTTCAGGCAGAGTGTCCTCGTCACCGGCGCGCCAAACATTCGATTCTACGCCGGTGCGGTCCTCACCGACCGCGAAGGCCATAACCTTGGCACCCTGTGCGTCATCGACACCAAGCCGCGGCCCAGGCCCTCCGACGCGGAACTTGCGCAGCTGCGCGCCTTGGCCGATCTCGTCGTCGAGCGATTGCACGCCGCCCGCCTGGAGCGGGCCTTTGCCGAGCAACAGCGCATGCTTGGACTGGCCGAGGCTATCTCCGGCGTGGGCCGCTTTCGGTATGAAGTCCACGGCGGGCGGGTGACTTGGTCCGATGAGGTTTATCGCCTCTATGGCGTGGATCCGGCTGGGTTCGATCCAGGGGCTGTCGATCTTTTGTCGTTTCACCCCCTAGAGGATCAGGCCGAGCTTCGCGAGGCCTTCGCCAACGCGCTGGCGACGGCGAGCGGCTATGATCTCGATGTCCGAATCCTGCGCCCTGACTCAACGATGCGTCGCGCGGTGGTTCGTTCCGCCGCCGAACTCGACGAGCGCGGACGCCTGACGGCCTTGTTCGGCGTCATCCAAGATGTCACCGAGCAGCAGGAGGCTATCGAAAAAATTCGCCGCAGCAAAAGCCTCTACAAGCTATTGACCGAAAACATCGGCGATGTGGTCACTCGCATCGCCTTCGACGGCTCCAGCAGTTATATCTCTCCGGCGATCCAGCGGCTGCTCGGCTATAGCCGGGAAGACATGGTCGGCCTGCCGGCCCACGCCTTCGTGCATCCCGCTGACCGCGCCGAGATACTCGGGATCTTCCAGGCGATGGCGGCGGGACGCGAGGACGCGGTGCTGCAGCATCGCGCCCTGCACCACGATGGGCATGAGGTCTGGGTCGAGAGCCGCTTCCACCTTGTCCGTGACGCGCTCGGCGCGCCCTCGGCCATGGTCGTGGTCATCCGTGACATAGCGGAGCGTCGCACGCTTGAGGCGCATCTACGCGCCAGCGAGGCGCGGGTTGGCCGGATCATCGCTGACGCCTATCAGGCGATCGTCACCATCGACGAAGCTGGCCTGGTGACCGATTGGAACCGCTTTGCCGAAGTGACCTTCGGCTGGTCGGCTCAGGAGGCCGTGGGGCAGAGCCTGGCGCGGCTGATCGTTCCCGAAGCCCAGCAAGGCGCGCACTCCGAAGGCATGCAGCGCTTCCTCAAGACCGGCGTCGGCGTCGTGCTCGATCGACGGATCGAGGTGCCGGCGCGCCGGAAGTCGGGCGAGACCTTTCCGATCGAATTGGCGATCAGCGCCACCCAGGGCCCGGCCGGCTGGCAGTTCACGGCGCTGATGCACGACATTAGCGAGCGCACAGCGCAACTCGAGCTTTTCGAAACGTCCTTCCACTATGCGGCGATCGGCATGGCGCTGGTGGCGCCGGATGGCGGTTTCGTGAAGATCAACGGGGCCTTCTGTCAGTTGATTGGCTATGAAGAGGCCGAGATTCTGTCGCTCGATTTCCAGACCATAACCCACTCCGACGATCTGGAAGCCGACCTTGCTCTGCTTCAGCGGCTGGTGGCGGGCGAGATCACCAGCTACGCCATCGACAAGCGCTATATCCGCAAGGACGGCCAGATCGTCTGGGTTAGCCTGACGGCCAGCGCCATGCGCGAAGCGGACGGGTCGGTACGCCACTTCATCGGCCAGGTGCAGGATCTGACCGCCCGGATAGAGGCGCAGGAGGCGCTTGAGCAGCAAACCCTATCCCTGGCCGCAATGGCCACGCAGCTATCGTCGGCCAAGGATGCGGCCGAGGCGGCCAACCAGGCCAAGAGCGATTTCCTGGCCAATATGAGCCACGAACTGCGCACGCCGCTGACCGGCGTGATTGGATTCTCCCGTCTCCTGGCGGAGAGCGCCAATCTCACCGAGGAGGATCGCCACCGGGTCGGCATCGTCCGCGAGGGAGGCGAGTCCCTCAACACCCTGATCAACGATCTGCTCGATTTCTCCAAGCTCGAGGCCGGCGCGGTCGAGCTGGAAGCGCGCCCGTTCCTCGTCTGCGATCTGGTTTCCGAGGCGTTGGCGATGGTCGAACCACGCGCCGCCGAAAAGGGCCTCCGCCTGACCTTGACCGGCGATGACGCCGGAGTGCTGATCGGCGACAAGTTCCGGCTGCGTCAGGTGCTGCTGAACTTCCTGTCGAACGCGATCAAGTTCACCGCAGTCGGAGTAATCGTTGTCGACGTGCGGTGTCTCGCGATGGACAAGGGCCGGCAAGCCGTCCGTATCTCGGTCCGTGATAACGGCATCGGCATCTCGTCCGAGAAACAGGCGGCGCTGTTCAAGCGGTTCTCGCAGGCTGACAGCACGATCAGCCGCACCTACGGCGGGACTGGCCTTGGACTAGCGATCTCGCGCGAACTGATCGAGCTTATGGGCGGCGCCACCGGCTGCGACAGTGACGAAGGCGAGGGGGCGACCTTCTGGCTGGAACTGGCTTTACCCGTTGGCGTCCAGGCCGCGATCCAAACCGCGCAGCCCGTCGCGCGGGTTTTCTATCCTGGCCGGCTGGTGCTCGTCGTGGACGACGTCGCGATCAATCGCGAGCTCTGCCGCGTGCTGCTCGAACAGCTTGGCTGCGAGGTGATCCTGGCCGAAGACGGTCAAGCCGCGATCAATGCGGTTCGCGCCGAGCCGGTCGACCTCGTGCTGATGGACGTCCACATGCCGGTGATGGGCGGGATCGCCGCGACCCGGACCCTTCGCGCTGAAGGCTATCTGCAACTGCCGATCCTGGCCTTGACCGCCAGCGGCGGCGCCCACCAGATCGCGTCCTGCCTGGAGGCGGGCATGCAGGGTCATCTGCTCAAGCCGCTTTCGCCGGACCTGCTGGCCAAGGCGTTGGCACAGGCCTTTGATGGGGCTGAAGAGGCGGTGAGCCAAGCCGAGGCGAGCGAGCCCAGCCTCGCCGACGAGCTCTCGGCCTGCGCGGCCTTCGAGACCGCCATGGGTGCTGCGACGCTCACATTCGTAGCGATGCTACAGGACCAGTTGCTAGAGCTGCTCGTGACCGATGATGTTGAAACGTTGCGTTGCGAAGCCCACCGGATCGCTGGCTCTGCTGGAACAGTGGGCATGGTTCGGCTGACGGCTGCTGCGCTGAGTCTCGAAGCGAGCTGCATGCCAGAAGCCGACACGACAAAAGCCCTTAAAACCGCACGCGCGGCGTTGACGACCGCACGGTCCGCGCTGGCGATCTGGCGAGCACGTTTGGAAGACGCCATTGCAAAGCCGGAGTCTGAAACCCAATGAGGTTTTACGGCGGCGAGATTTCCTCGACGGCGCACTGGCCCTCTGCGTCGCCGACACAGTGAACCTGTGTTCCGACCACCCCAAACCAATACGGGCTCACCTCATATGTGGACGACCCCCTCCTCGCAAGTTGATAGGCAGTCGTTTGGATCAGATCGCTTGCTTTCATATGTCCGGCCTTTTGAGGTGTCCGCATATGAACACTGGCCAAGATGGTTTCCGCGATGAGAGTTGCAGACAAGGTAGCGGCCTCTTGAGGCCATTGCGGTGATCGGAGTATTTCTCATCATGGATCGATCGATCACACCATCTGGCTTTTCAACACGCTAGCTGAACCGCAGGTGTACGTGACGTGGCCCTGCTTTCTGCCCTCATTTGCGGGGTCATCTCAGAGAGCTTTGCGGGCTTTTTAGATCACCGCTCAAGGCGGTCTTCCGGCACGGGAACAGCCCCCCTCGGGTTGGGGCGATTGGCGCCACGATCGGCGACCAGGAGGGCGGTGTCAGCCGGCCTTCACACGACCACGAACGCGGTGATGGCCACCGACATGATTACCGTCGGGCCGACGATCTAGGTCCAGAACGCTTTCATCATCGCGCGCTCGATCGCTACCGTCTGGGCATCGATAGCGGCGACAAGGCGGTCGCCAGATTGGGGCGTGGTCTGCGAAGGCGTCATGGGGCGGCCCTTTCAGATCCCGGACGTGGATCGCGCCCAAAATAAGAGTGTGTGTCCCTCTTTCCTATTTTGGTTGAACACCTGAGCGGCGGCAGCCGCCGTCAGCCTCGCAGAGCCCGCCGAGCCGCGCGAGCAAGGGACCGCATTGTGATATCACAATGCATATCCTGCCTCCGAAGCTCAGGCCCACTTTGGACCAGGAATGGACCACGCCCCCGGATCGCGCCCTTGGTCCATCTGTCGTCCAAAGTGGTCCATGCGTGGTCCATCCCAGCCCCTCACGGCCCGGCCCTCACGTCCGGCGCCCAGCCCCAGGATTTACCCCCATGCGCCCGACCCCCGACCGCACCGGACCTGATCCTCGGCGCGCGGTTTCCCTCGCCACCATGAGCGACCAAGACGCCGCTGAGCTGCTGGAGGCCGTAGAGGCCTATTACGAGGAAGGCCGGCAGCGCCACTTCGAGCGCGCCAGGCGCGCCAAGGCCCTGATCGCCGCCAGGGCGACCGCCACGGCCGGCTAATGGCCGGGCCATATTTCAGACCCTGTGCTTGCAAAAGCAAGCAAGGCTAACACGCTGATTCCGTTAGGATAACTGGATCTGGGGCGTAAATTGCTTGCTTTTGCAAGCACCCCTCCGCAAAATATTGCTGAGCTTTTACAACACGCTAGCCGAACCGCAGGTGTGCGTGACGTGCCCTTCCTTCCTGCCCTCATTTGTCGGGGTCGTTTTCGGAGGGCTTGGCGGGTCTTCAGATCACCGCTCAAGGCGGTCTTCTGGCACGGGGACAGCCCCCTCGGGTTGGGGCGATGGGCACCGTGTTCGACTAGCGGAAGGACGGCGTCAGCAGTTCAACCGGCGACGAGCACCATGATCACCACGCCCGCCGTGGCCGCCGCCAGCAGAGCCAGGACGCAACGGTCCATCGCCCGGCAGATCGCCATCGTCTGCGCCTCGATGGCGGCGACGAGGCGGTCGCCTGGTTGGGGCGTGAGCGTGGTTTGCGAAGGCGTCATGGCAAGGCCCTTTCCTGATCGACAAGGCGCGAAGACCAACTAGCCATCCCGCCGGCCAGACATCTTGCGCCCAAGAAGAGCGTAAGCGGCCATTGCAACAGCACTCGCACCAATCGCTATAGATGCATGAGCGTCGGAAATTTTATGATTTAACCAAAGCCAAAAGCCTATAGCGAACGCGACGATCAACAATGCGCCTAAGAGCCTAAATGCTACAACTTTCATGTCATTTACACCCGGGCGGAGCATCAGAAAAACCTAGAACTGTTGTAGTCAAGCCAACTACGCCCGACAGATACGCCAACCCAGGTAGGCTAAGAACATTGTTGAAGCGAGCGAGGTTTTGGAGGGCCCCACCTGTAGCCGCGTGCGCAGCGGTAACAGTGCCTCCAACACCAGCGGCAGCCGCCACTTTGGCATTCGATTCCATCAACTTATTATAGTCGCTGCACGCTTGCTTATTATAATCTTTGTTGACCTTTGGCTTTCCATCGTCGCCGGGATCATAAACGCATGTTCCGCGCGAATTTCTGAAGGCACAGGTATCGTTGCCTTCTTCTATTAGCCTTCTAATCTGGTCCATCCGTTGTCGCTCACGCTCACGCTCAATCTTATCCTTGCGCGCGATCTCATCTAACTTTTTTGCCCTGACCGTAACGGGCTCAACAGGGTCTGGTTTACAGTCCACCCCGGCCTTAGTGCAGGTTGGATCGGTATATGACAGCCCCGTCGGATCGCTCCGATTCAGCGGATCGTTGCCGACGTAAGCGTACCAGTTCAGCCCATCCTTATACCCGATGGGGTCGGTTTGGAGAAACCGCCCCAACGTGGGCGAATAGGCGCGGGCCTTGTAATGATAGGCGCCGAAGTCGGGCAGCCAGACCTGGCCGATGAACTTGAAGCGGCCGCTGTTGCCCGCGCGGGAATGCCGTACTCGTCATAGGTGTTGGTGGTGGTGGTCACCGCAGCGGCGCTGTCGGTGGTGGCGATGATCGAGCCCTGCTGGTCGGCGGCCAACCAGCGGCGACTGGCGGCGGGCGGCGTGGCAGCGCCGCTCGCGCACCAGACCAGCGGCTCGTCGGCGCCGGGGCCGTGGAGGTAACGGCGCAACATGGCGCCTCGGATTGGGGCGACGGGCGCCGTGTTCGGCTCCCAAAAGGACGGTGTTAGCCGGCCTTCACCACGACCTGGACGGCGTCAAAAAGAGTGTGTCCCCGTTTTCTAGCGATGAGGTCACCAAGATCGGGAACATCCTCAAACGCTTCGAGGAACAAACATAAAATAACCTCCAGCTTCGGAGACGCCTTCAGAATCCCAAAGTCACAGGCCTGCAAGCAAGGCCTCATTTCATGTGCGATTCACCTGCCCTGTGGGGGATGTGTCGGCGCAGCGGCGGAGGGGGGAGTGATTGGCAGGCGGCCGGTTCCAGGATTGACGATCCTCGAACTCCCCTCACCGATCGCTTCGCGACAGCCTCCCCCACAAGGGGAGGACTTGCTACTTCGTCTCTTCCTGCAGGACCCCGATCACCCGGCCCCCCTTGGCGCCTTGGACGATGACAACGGTCTTCAGCCCCTCGTCTGCGGCCTTGGACAGGCGATACAGCTTGGGTCGGCCATTCCACGGACCCAGCTTGACCAGTTCGCGCACCACGTTGCGGTGAACCAGGGTCTGGCCGCGATTGTCGCCGCGCTTGACCACGATATCCTGCTCCCGCGGATCATAGCGCACCAGCCAGACCTCGCCGCCGCCGCGCGGGGCGGGTCCCGAGCCGACCGCGACGCGCGCGCCGGCCCCGACAAATTCCATGTCCGGCGGATTGAACGGAGCCTTGGCCGCCGCCTTGACCAGGCTCTCGACCGCCTCGGCCTTGGCGCCGGAAGCCTGCTCGCGGCCTGCGATCACCACCTGCGGGGTCGGCACGTCGCGTTGCGAGAACTTCTGGGCGTAGGCGCGCTGGCGGGCGGCGAAGGCCGGCTTGGCGAAGGTGTCGGTCCAGCCCAGATAGTCCCAGTAATCGACCGAATAGGTCAGGGCCAGCACGCCCTTGTCGTCGGCAAGGTCGGCGACGACCTGGTTGGCCTTGGCGCAGGACGAGCAGCCCTGGGCGGTGAACAGCTCGACCACCACCGGCGGCTGGGCGGCGAACGCCGGCCCCGCCGCAAGACTGGCGAAGGTGGCGGCGACGAGAGAGAGAAAGGCCTGACGCATGTGCGCGCACTTAAGCCAAGATCGCGCCTCGTGACCGTTCACGAGGCCGTGAAGGCGGCTTTTCACGGGGAAAAGCATCCCGACGCGCGAAAAGCTCAAAGAAAAAGCCGGGCCCAACGGACCCGGCTCTCTCATTCGCAGGCTCGAGAACCCAAAACGCTCTGGCGTCAGTCAGCCTTGGCCAGGTTGCGCAGCACGTAGTTCAGCACGCCGCCGTTCTTGAAATATTCAAGCTCGGTCGGGGTGTCGATCCGGCAGCGGACCGGGAAGCGGGCGATGCGGCCATCGGTCGGGCGATAGAGCTCGACGATCAGTTGCTTGCGCGGCGACAGATCCTGAAGGCCACGGATCGAGACGATCTCCTCGCCGGTCAGTTCCAGCTTCTGCCAGCCCTCCTGCAGGAACTGCAGCGGCAGGACGCCCATGCCCACCAAGTTCGAGCGGTGGATCCGCTCGAAGCTTTCGCAGATCACCGCGCGGACGCCCAGCAGCTTGGTGCCCTTTGCGGCCCAGTCGCGCGACGAGCCCGTGCCATATTCCTTGCCGCCGAACACGACGGCCGGACGGCCCTCGGCCTGGTACTTCATGGCCGCGTCATAGATCGACATCACCTCGCCCGAGGGGAAGTGCTTGGTCACGCCGCCTTCGATGTCCGGGGTGATCTTGTTGCGGATCCGGATGTTGGCGAAGGTGCCGCGCATCATCACCTGGTGGTTGCCGCGACGCGCGCCATAGCCGTTGAAGTCCAGGGCGTCGACGCCGTGGGCGATCAGATACTCGCCCGCCGGGCTGGTCTTCTTGATCGAGCCGGCCGGGCTGATGTGGTCGGTGGTGATCGAGTCGCCGAACACCGCCAGGACGCGCGCTTCGACGATGTCGACGACCGGAGCCGGCGTCATCGAGATGTTGGGGAAGTAGGGCGGGTTCTGCACATAGGTGCTGTCACCTTCCCAGGCGTAGGTCTGGCCGCCGGAGATCTTGATCCCCTGCCAGTTCTTGTCGCCCTTGAAGACGTCGGCGTAGCGGGTGGCGAACATCTTCTCGGTGACCGCCTTGCGCTGAACGGTGGCGATCTCTTCGTTGGTCGGCCAGATGTCCTTCAGGAAGACGTCATTGCCTTTCTTGTCCTGGCCCAGCGGCTGGGTGGTCAGGTCGATCTTCATCGAGCCGGCCAGGGCGTAGGCCACCACCAGCGGTGGCGAGGCCAGATAGTTGGCGCGAACGTCGGGGTTCACCCGGCCTTCGAAGTTGCGGTTACCCGAGAGCACGCTGCAGGCGACCAGGTCGGCCTCATTGATCGACTTGCTGACGTTTTCCGGCAGCGGGCCAGAATTGCCGATGCAGGTGGTGCAGCCGTAGCCCACGAGGTTGAAGCCCAGGGCGTCGAGGTGCTTGGTCAGGCCGGCCTTGGCCAGATAGTCGGTGACCACCTGCGAGCCAGGGGCCAGCGAGGTCTTGACCCAGGGCTTGGTCTTCAGGCCCTTGGCCACCGCGTTCTTGGCCAGCAGGCCGGCGGCGATCAGGACGCTAGGGTTGGAGGTGTTGGTGCACGAGGTGATGGCCGCGATGACCACGTCGCCGTGACCGACGTCGAAGTTTTCGCCCGTCACCGGCACGCGCAGATCGACGCTGTCGGCCTTGCCGAACTCACCAGCCAGGCTCTCGGCGAACTTGACGGCCGACTCGGTCAGCAGCACGCGGTCTTGCGGACGCTTGGGGCCGGCCAGCGACGGCAGGACGGCCGACAGGTCCAGTTCCAGACGGTCGGTGAACACCGGCTCGGCGACGCCGGGCTCCCACCACAGACCCTGTTCCTTGGCATAGGCCTCGACCAGGGCCACGCGGGCGGCGTCGCGGCCGGTGCCCTTCAGATAGGCGATGGTCGCCGCGCTGATCGGGAAGAAGCCGCAGGTCGCGCCGTATTCCGGGGCCATGTTGGCGATGGTCGCCTGGTCTTCCAGGGTCAGGGTGGCCAGGGCCTCGCCGTAGAACTCGACGAACTTGCCGACCACGCCCTTCTTGCGCAGCATCTGGGTGACGGTGAGCACCAGGTCGGTGGCGGTGGCGCCTTCCGGCATGGCGCCGGTCATCTTGAAGCCGATGACTTCCGGGATCAGCATCGGAATCGGCTGGCCCAGCATGGCCGCCTCGGCCTCGATGCCGCCCACGCCCCAGCCCAGGACCGACAGGCCGTTGACCATGGTGGTGTGGCTGTCGGTGCCGACGACGGTGTCGGGATAGGCGAGGGTCTCGCCCTCGGCTTCGCTGGTCCACACGGTCTGGGCCAGATATTCGAGGTTCACCTGGTGACAGATTCCGGTGCCGGGGGGCACGACGCGGAAGTTGTTGAAGGCCGACGAGCCCCAGCGCAGGAAGCGGTAGCGCTCGAGGTTGCGCTCATATTCCTTGGCGACGTTGTCGCCGAAGGCGTGCGAGGAGCCGAAATTGTCGACCATCACCGAGTGGTCGATGACCAGGTCGACGGGGTTTAGCGGGTTGATCTTGGCCGGATCGGCGCCCAGCGACACCATGGCGTCGCGCATGGCGGCCAAGTCGACGACGGCGGGAACGCCGGTGAAGTCCTGCATCAGCACGCGGGCCGGGCGGAAGCTGATCTCGTGCTCGACCGCGCCCTTGTTGCCCACCCAATTGGCCACGGCCTTAAGGTCGTCTTCGCGCACCGAGACACCGTCCTCGTAGCGCAGCAGGTTCTCCAGCAGCACCTTCATCGACACGGGTAGCTTGCTGGTGTCGACCAGACCGGCTTCCTCGGCAGCGCGAAGGCTGTAATAGACGTAGGTCTTGCCGCCGACGACGAGTTCGCGGCGGGTTTTGAGGCTGTCTACGGACGCCATTGTGAAGGATCCCTTCTCTGTCCACGGCCGCCGGAAAACCACTCCCGGGATCGCGCGCTCGAGGCGGACCCACAGCGTCCATCCCCGCGCCGCGTACATCCCATCCAGGTTGGAGGGTGACGGCCGAGGGTCTCTTAGCCTTGGTCTGCGTCAACGTCCATGCACAGGGCAGGGTCTTGAGGGCTTTGGACCCATGTTGAGAACTATTCGCATCAAGGACCTAGGTCTTGTTCGCGGCGAGCGGCGGCTGTTCTCGGGCCTGAACCTTGAGATTCAGGCGGGCCAGGCCGTGGCCCTTACGGGACGAAATGGCGCGGGCAAGACCAGTCTGCTGCGCGCCGTGGCGGGACTTCTGAGATCGGCGGAAGGGACTATTCTGTTCGAGGGTGAGGCAGGCGAGATGGAGGCCGAGGCGGCCCGGGCCGAGGGCCTGCACATGGTCGGCCATCACGACGGCCTGAAATCGACCCGCTCGGCCTGGGAGGAGCTGCTGTTCCAGACTCTTTGGACCGGCGGGTCGGAAGCGTCGGCGCGCGCGGCCGCTTCGAAGCTCGACCTCGACCGCCTGCTCGACCTCGAGGTCCGCCGCCTGTCGGCCGGCCAGCGTCGGCGGGTCGCCCTGGCGCGGCTGCTGGCCAGCCCCCGCTCGCTCTGGCTGCTGGACGAGCCGATGGCCCCGCTGGACGCCGGTCACCGCGAGGGCTTCGGCGCCCTGATGGCCCAGCACCTGGCCGGCGGCGGCATGATCCTGGCGGCGGTGCATGATCCGCTCCCTGTCCCCTGCCAGGTCGTGGAGATCGGCGCCCAGGACATGCAAGGATGAGGGCGTTCCTGATCCTGCTGCGCCGCGAGCTGGCCCTGGCCTGGGGCAAGGGCGGCGGACCCCTGCTGGCCCTGGCCTTCTACGCCTGCGTGGTCACCTTGCTGCCGCTGGCGGCCGGCCGCGCGCCCGAGCGGCTGGCGAGTCTGGCGCCCGGCATCGCCTGGCTGGCCCTGGCCCTGGCCGCCCTGCTGTCGCTGGAGCGCCTGTTCGAGCGTGACTTCGAGGACGGGGCGCTGGACCTGCTGGCCCTCGGTCCCGCGCCGCTGGAAGCCGTGGCCGTGGCCAAGTGCCTGGCCCATTGGCTGGCCGCCGGCGCGCCCCTGGCCCTGGCCGCGCCCGTCGCCGCCCTGGCCCTGGGGGCCTCGCCGCACATCATCCCGCTGCTGATCCCCTGCGCCCTGGCCGGCGGCCTGGCCTTCTCGTTCCTCGGGGGACTGGGCGCGAGCCTGGCCCTGGGCAGCAAGCGCGGCGGCCTGCTGGTGGCGGTGATCGTCCTGCCACTCTACGTGCCGCCGGTGATCTTTGGAGCTGGCGCCTTGGACGCCCTGGCCGGCGGCCTGCCCTGGACGGGCGGGCTGTTGCTCTTGCTGGCCTATTCGGCAGCGGCGGTGGCGCTAAGCCCAATCGCCATGGCGGCGGCTTGTCGCAACGCCCTGGATTAGGGCGCGGAGTTCGGCCCAACCAAAACCCGCGACGCACCCCCTAGATCGGCCCGGCGCTCGTTGTGACCAGCGGCTGACGCTTCTCGCCCAGCACCACGATGAAGCTGCCGGCGATGATCAGCAGCCCGCCGGCCCCCAGGGCGAAGGTCAGGTGGTCGCCAAACAGCATGACCCCGAGGCTGGCGCCCATCAGCGGCTCGATATTGATGAACACGCCGGCGCTGGCGGCGTCGACGCGGGCCGCGCCAAACGACCAGGCGGCGGTGGCCAGCAGGGTCGCCAACACGCCTTGGCCGACCACGGCGGTCCAGACCAGGGGGCTGAGGTCCAGCTTGGGCGGGCCGTGCATCAACAGGGCGATCGGCAGGACCGTGAAGGTGGCGACGATCACCGTCACCGCCGGTATTGCCATCGGGGTCGGCGACGGCGGCGCGCGACGCAGCACGAGCAGCCAGGCCAGGAAGATCAGCAGCGAGCCCAGCGACAAGGCCACCCCCAGCGGCGAGCCCGCCCCGTCCGGCTTACCGGCGATCAGGGCCGCACCGAGGGTGGCGGCGGCGACACCCAGCCAGGAGGCGCGGCTGACCTTCTCGCCCAGCAGCCTGGCGCTGATGGCGATCAGGGCCGGCATCGCGCCGACCAGCAGGGCCGCCAGGGTGACGCTGACATGGGCCAGGCCCTCGAACTGCACCATGAAGGCGATGCCATAGAAGGCGCCGGCCGCCAGGATCACCGGCGAGCGAAACAGCGCCCGGGTCTCGGCCCTGGCCAAGGCGAAGGGGGCCGCCGCGATCGCCGCCGTCGCGAACCGCAGCAGCACCATGTGGGCGGCGTCGGTCTCGGTCAGGATGAACTTGCCGAGCGGAAAGCCCAGGCCCCAGCAGGCGCCGGCCAGGGCGAGCGCGAGAAAGGCGAAGCGTTTTTCCATCAGGGCCTCTTGCCGGAGTTCGGGCGCCGGCGCCACGCGGCTAGAGCTTCAGCCCAAACCTTGGCCCCACGGCGGTCATCAACAGATAGAGCCCGATGGTCACGCCACACCCTGTCAGCAGCGCGGGCCAAAAGCCGATCCCGCGACGCAGCAGGGCCGGAACGATCAGAAACATCGGTAGCGATGGCAGCACATACCAGAAGGTCGCCTCCACATGGGTGGCCATCCGCCCGACGTCGTGAATGTCGCGCCACAGCCAGATCATGCCCAGGATCGAGATCAGCGGCAGCGACGCCACCAAGGCGCCGAAGCCGGGCTGGCGCTTTGCGATCTCCGAGACCAAGGCGATGATCACCCCGGACAGCGCGGCCTTGGCGATCAGATAGAGCATCAAAGGGGCCTCCGGTTGGAACGGCGAGTGTCGCCCGCTATCAAACGCTTGCGCCGGCCGCGTTCGTCAATCCTGCAACATTGGCGGGTGGTTCTGACATTCCCACGTTACACGGCGGCGGGAGGTTGCGATCAGGGACGTCACTGGAGCCATCAACATGCGCCTTTCACCAAGCCGCCTGGCCATCATGGCCGGGGTCGCACTCAGCCTTTCCGCCGCAGTTGCCGTCGCCCAGAACGGTCCGCCACCGCCCGGTCCGCCCCCGATGATGGATGATGGTCCCGGTGGCCCCGGCGGTCCGATGATGCGCCATCATCGCTTCGATCCGGAGGCCCAAGCGCAGCACCTGCGCGACGTGCTGCAACTGCGCGCCGACCAGGACGGCGCGCTGAAGGCCTATCTGGCCGCCACCGCGCCCAAGGATCATCGCGAGGAGGGGCCCGGTCCAAAATCCGACGACGGTCCGCCCAAACGCCTGACCACGCCCGAGCGCCTTGACCGGGAGACCGAGTTCCTGGCCCGCGCCAGGGCGCGCATTGACGCCACCCGAAGCTTCTACGCCGCGATGTCGCCCAGCCAGCAGAAGGCCTTCGACGCCCTGGGTCCGATGGCGGGCGACCATGGCCCGATGATGCGCCATGTCGAATTTCGCCACTTGAAAGCCGGCCCAGCCGGCCGGCCGCCCGCGCCGGGCAAGGCCGACTGACCTCGCGGTTGGGATTGCGGGCGCCCCTCAGGTCTTCTAATGCACCGGTATGGGCGCCCGTGAACCTCACCACCCGCTGGACTTCCTGACCAACCCCGAGCGGTTCATGGTCTTTTCGCGCTGGGCCGCGCCGATGTTCGGCGCCGTCGCCATAGTGCTGGCCGTGGCTGGCTTGGTTTTGACCTTCGCCGCCCCCGAGGACTATCAGCAGGGCGACACCGTGCGGATGATGTTCATCCACGTGCCGGCCGCCGTCATCAGCATGTTCGTCTATCTGTGCCTGGGGATCGCCAGCCTGCTGTCCCTGGTGTTCCGCCACGCCCTGGCCGACGCCGCCGCCGTGGCCTGCGCGCCGCTGGGCGCGGCTTTCACCGTGCTGGCCCTGGCCACCGGCTCGCTGTGGGGCAAGCCGATGTGGGGAACCTGGTGGGTGTGGGACGCGCGCCTGACCTCGGTGCTGGTGCTGCTGCTGTTCTATCTCGGCTATCTGGCCCTGCGCTCGGCGCTGGAGGACGAGGCCAAGGCCGCCCGCGCCGCCGCCATCCTGGCCCTGGTCGGCCTGATCAACCTGCCGATCATCAAGTTCTCGGTCGCGTGGTGGAACAGCCTGCACCAAGGCAGCTCCACCCTAATGGCCAAGCCGGGCGACGCCCTGCCGGCGGTCTATGCCTGGCCGATGCTGATCATGACCCTGGCCTATCTGGCGGCCTTCGGGGCGCTGTGGCTGGTGCGGATTCGCGCCGGGGTCTGGCGGCGCAAGGCCCGCGCCTTGGCGCTGCAGGCGGCGGAGGGCTAGCGGCATGCAGTTCGATTTCGACGCTGGCAAATACGCGATCTACCTCTGGCCAGCCTTCGCCCTGACGGCCATCGTCTTCGTCTGGATGATCGCCGACAGCCTGGTCTCGGCCCGGCGCTGGCGGCGTGAGGCTGAGCGGCTGCAGGCCCTGCGCGACGCTCGCCGCGAGGTGGGCCCGTCGTGAAGCGCTGGATCGGCTTTACGCCGTTGATTGTGCTGATCGCTTTGGGCGTGCTGTTCGCCGGCTACGCGTTGAAGCACGACCCCCACGTTCAGCCGCACGCCCTGGTCGGCAAGCCGGTTCCGGCCCTGTTCCTGCCCGATCTCGACAACGGCTCCCTGGTCGCGGTGCACGATGCGCCCCCTCGCCAAGGTGTGGCCGGCCCGCGCCTGATCAACTTCTTCGCCTCGTGGTGCGCCCCGTGCCGCGTGGAGCAGCCGCAGCTGATGGCCTTGAAGGCGCGCGGCGTGACCGTGGTCGGCGTGGCCTACAAGGATGATCCCGCCCGCACTCGGGCGTTCCTGGCCGAATTGGGCGATCCGTTCGCGGTCAAGCTGGTCGATCGCAACGGCCGGGCCGGGATCGAGTTCGGGGTCACCGGCGTGCCCGAGACCTTCCTGGTCGGGGAGAATGGCAAGGTCTTGGCCAAGCACAGCGGGCCGCTGACCGACGCGAATGTCCAGGACTTGCTGGCCAAACTGCACTGAAAGATCACTCAGAACCGCGACCATTAACCGCGTGTTGACCATGCTCGCCGACTTTGCATTAACCATGATAGAGTCGCGCTCATGAGTACGATCCGCCCTGCCGGCTTGCAGCCCGTCCCGCAACGACCCGCCCAGGGCTCGACGGGCGTTGGCGGCTCGCGCGCGGCGGCGTTCTTCCAGGCGGCCGTGGCCGAGGCGGCGCCGACCCGCGCGGCCATCCCGCCGATCGCCGTCCAGCTGCAGACCCAGGCCCAGCCGCAACGTCAGGCCCCGGCGAGGCCGTTCGTGCAGCCAAGCGAGGCACCGCAAAAGGTTCTGCGTCCGGGCTCGCTGTTGAACATCCTGGTCTGATTTCCTTCTACCCTTGCGGGAGACGGTGGCGGCCGAAGGCCGACGGATGAGGGGCCGCACCGCGGTTCGCGGCTGATCTCATCAACAACCCTCACCCGACCTCGCTGCGCGAGGCTACCCTCTCGCGGAAGGGCAGAGGGGATCAGGTCGGCCAGGTCTCCGGGCTCATCGCGAGCACTTCGCCGGCCAGGTACAGCGACCCGCAGATCAGCACGTGCGGCGTCGGTTCGATCGCTAGCGCCTTGTCCAGCGCCGCGCCCAAGCTGTCGCAGGCGCAGGCCCGCAGTCCGGCCAGCTCGGCGGCCGCAGCGGTCTGGGCGGCGCTGGCGGCGGCGCCACCCTCGAAGGCCACCGAAAAGACCTTGGCCTTCAACGGCGCGAACGGCGTGAAGAAACCCGTTGCGTCCTTGTTGGCCAGCAGGCCGGCGACTAGCGCCACGGGGCGGCCGTCCCGGGCGGCCAGGTCGCCCAGCGCCCGGGCCACGGCCTGGCCGGCATGGGGGTTGTGACCGCCGTCCAGCCACAGATCGGCGCCGGCCGCCTTGGCGCGCTCGGCCAGGGGGCCGGCGGTCAGCCGCTGGAAGCGGGCCGGCCAGATCGCGCCGGCGACGCCCTGGGCTATGGCCGCTTCGTCGATGCGCGGGTCGTTCAGAAGCAGGATCGCGGCCACCGCCAGGCCGGCATTGGCGAACTGATGGTCACCCGGCAGGGTGGGGGCCGGCAGGTCCAGCAGGCGGTCCTGCATCTGCACCAGCAGCCGACCCCGCTCGTTCCAGGCGTCGAAGTCCCGGCCCATCAGGGTCAGGGGGGCCTCGGCGAGATCGGCCTTGCGCTCGACGACCCGTTCGGCCTCTTCGGCCTGACGGGCCGAGACGACGGGCGTGTTCGGCTTGATGATCCCGGCCTTCTCCCGGGCGATGGCTGACAGGGTGTCGCCGAGGAATTCGCGGTGGTCGATGTCGATCGGAGCGATGACGCTGAGGGCTGGGCTGACCACGTTGGTGGCGTCCAGCACGCCGCCGAGGCCGACCTCCACCAGGCACAGGTCGGCGGGGACCTCGGAGAAGGCCTGGAAGGCGGCGGCGGTGGTGATCTCGAAGAAGGTGATTGGCAGGCCGGCATTGGCCGCCTCGACCCGGTCCAGCACTTCGGCAAGGTGCTCGTCGGTGATCAGGCTTCCGGCCAGGCGGATCCGCTCAGCGAACCGCACCAGGTGAGGTGAGGTGAAGACATGGACCCTCAAGCCCGCCGCCTCGGCGATGGCGCGCAGATAGGCTACGGTCGAACCCTTGCCGTTGGTGCCGGCCACGTGGATCACCGGCGGCAGCCTGGTCTGCGGCTCGCCCAGCGCCGCGCACAGCCGGCGCATGCGCACCAGCGACAGGTCGATCAGCTTGGGATGCAGGGCCTGCAGCCGCGCCAGCGCGGCGTCATGGGCGCGGAGATGGTCGGTCATGTCTCTGAACCTTCCCTCCCCGTCATGCGGAGGGTGGCCCCGAAGGGGTCGGGTGGGGTTTGATGAGTCTGCGGCAGTGAAGCCCCACCCACCACTTCGTGGTCCCCCTCCCCATGACGGGGAGGGAAAAGCTCTTTGCACTACGCAGCTTTCAGCGAACGCCCCATCATCAGCGTGCCGAGGATCGAGCCCAGCACCGCCGGCAGGTCCTTGCGGGGCGTCACGCGGTCGACCATGCCCTTTTCGACCAGATATTCCGAGCGCTGAAACCCCGGCGGCAGGGTCTCGCGGATGGTCTGCTCGATCACCCGGGGGCCGGCGAAGCCGATCAGGGCGCCCGGCTCGGCTAGGTGGACATCGCCGAGCATGGCGTAGGAGGCGGTGACGCCGCCGGTGGTCGGGTCGGTGAGGACCACGACGTATGGCAGGCCGGCGTCCTTCATCTGGTTGATGGCCAAGGTGGTGCGGGCCATCTGCATCAGGGACAGGGCCCCCTCCTGCATCCGCGCGCCGCCGGCGGCGGTGAAGGCGATCAGCGGAACCTGGCGCTCGATCGCGGCCTCGGCGGCGGCGATGAAGCCCTCACCGGCGGCCATGCCCAGCGAGCCGCCCATGAAGGCGAAATCCTGGACCACAACCACGGCCTTCGCGCCACCGACCACGCCGAAGGCGATGGCGATGGCGTCCTGTTCGCCGGTCGCCTTGCGGGCGGCGGCGAGGCGCTCCTTGTAGGGCTTGCCGTCGGAGAACTTCAGCGGGTCCTCGAACACCGCCGGGGTTGGCAGGACCTCGTATTCGGCGTCGTCGAAGGTGAACTTGAAGCGGGCCTCGGGGCCGATCCGCATGTGGCGTCCGGCCGGGGTGACCCACAGGGCCGCCTCCAGGTCGGAGCGGTAGATCATCTCGCCGGTGTCGGGGCACTTGACCCACAGGTTCTCGGGTGTCTCACGCCTGGCGAACGCCCCGCGCACGCCGGGGGCGATGCGCGACAGCCAGCCGCCGCGTCGCTCGGCCCCGACCTTGGTCTTGTCGCCCTTCTTGGGGCCCGGAGTTTCAGCCATAGCCATAGCCTTTAGCCTCACGCCATTTCGAGTCGCGCCGATCGCACAGCCTTAGCCAGCTCCGACGCCTTGAGAAGAACCTTCTCGGTCACGTTTTCGTTCAACTGGGCGGCCGCCTCGATTTCGTCCACCAGGGCCGAGCCGACCACCGCCGCGTCGGCCACGCGGGCCACGGCGGCGGCTTGTTCCGGTGTGCGGATGCCGAAACCGACGGCGACCGGCAGGCCCGAGGCATTGCGCAGCCGGGTCACGGCCAAGGCCACATTGGCGGGGTCGGCCGACTTGACGCCGGTCACGCCCGCCACCGAGACGTAATAGACGAAGCCCGAGGTGCGGCGGATCACCATCGGCAGGCGCTTGTCGTCGGTGGTGGGGGCGGCCAGGCGGATCAGGGCGATGCCCTCGGCCTCCAGGGCGTCCGACAGGGGGTCGGCCTCTTCCGGCGGGCAATCGACGATGATCAGGCCATCGACGCCGGCCGTCGCAGCGGCGGCGGCGAAGGCTTCGAACCCGCGATTGAGCACCGGGTTGAGGTAGCCCATCAGAATGATCGGCGTGTCGTTGTCGCCCTGGCGGAAAGCGGCGACCAGGTCCAGCGTGCCCTGCAGCGTCATGCCCGAGCGCAGGCCACGTTGGGCGGCGCGCTGGATGGTCGGACCCTCGGCCATCGGGTCGGAGAACGGGAAGCCCAGCTCGATCAGGTCGGCCCCCGCCCCCGGCAGGCCCTTGAGCACGCTCAGCGTGGTGGCGGCGTCGGGATCGCCGGCCATGATATAGGTCACGAAGCCGGCGCGGTTCTCAGCCTTCAGGGCCGCAAAACGGCGGTCGATACGGTCGTTGGTCAAGTCAAATCGCCTCTAGATCTTCCGCCCGAGAGCCTCGGCCACCGTGAAGATGTCCTTGTCGCCGCGGCCGCACAGATTCATCACCACGATCTTGTCCTTGCCCAGCTCGCGAGCGATGTCGCCGACCCGGGCCAGGGCGTGGGCCGGCTCGAGCGCCGGGATGATGCCTTCCAGCTGCGAGCACAGCATGAAGGCGTCCAGCGCCTCCTGGTCGGTGGTCGAGACATATTCGGCCCGGCCGATCTCGTGCAGGAACGAGTGCTCCGGCCCGATGCCTGGATAGTCCAGGCCCGCCGAGATCGAGTGGGCGTCGATGATCTGGCCGTCGTCGTCCTGCAGCAGATAGGTGCGGTTGCCGTGCAGCACGCCCGGACGGCCGCCGGTCAGGGAGGCGGCGTGCTTGTCGGTGGAGACGCCATGGCCGGCCGCCTCGACGCCGATCAGCCGCACGCCTTCGTCGGCCAGGAAGGGGTGGAACAGGCCGATGGCGTTGGAGCCGCCGCCGATACAGGCCACCACGGCGTCGGGGAGCCGGCCTTCCATCTCAAGGATCTGGGCGCGGGCCTCGATGCCGATCACGCTCTGGAAGTCGCGGACCATCACCGGATAGGGGTGCGGCCCGGCCGCCGTGCCGATCAGGTAATAGGTGTCCTCGACATTGGTCACCCAGTCGCGCATCGCCTCGTTCATGGCGTCTTTGAGGGTGCCGGTTCCCGAGGTGACGGGGCGCACTTCCGCGCCCAGCAGGTTCATGCGGAAGACGTTGGGCTTTTGCCGCTCGACATCGGTGGCGCCCATATAGACCACGCACGGCAGGCCGAAGCGGGCGCAGACGGTGGCGGTGGCCACGCCGTGCTGGCCGGCCCCGGTCTCGGCGATGATCCGGGTCTTGCCCATGCGCATGGCCAGCAGGATCTGGCCGAGGGCGTTGTTGATCTTGTGCGAGCCGGTGTGGTTCAGCTCGTCGCGCTTGAAATAGATCTTGGCCCCACCGAAATGCTCGGTCAGGCGCTCGGCGAAATAGAGCGGGCTGGGCCGGCCGGCATAGTGGGTGTTGAAGCTGGTCAGCTCGGCCTGGAACGCGGGATCGGCCTTGGCGGCGGCATAGGCCTCGCCCAGTTCCAGCACCAACGGCATCAGGGTCTCGGCGACATAGCGGCCGCCGAACTCGCCGAACCGGCCATTGGTGTCGGGATAGGCCGAATAATCGTTGGGCTTGGCGGGGGCGTTCGTTGGGACGTTCAAAGGACCATCCAGGGTTCAGACGCGTTTGACGGCGTCCAGGAACGCCGTGATCAGAGCCGGGTCCTTTAGGCCGGGACCTCGCTCCACGCCAGAGGAAACGTCTACCAGGGGCGCCGCCGAAGCCTTGACCGCTTCTGCGACGTTCCAGGGATCCAGGCCCCCGGCCAGGAAATGCGGCCGCGAAAAGCGCCGGCCTTCCAGCAGGCTCCAGTCGAACCGCGCGCCGGTGCCACCGGGCAGAACCGAGCCCTCCACGGGCCTGGCGTCGAACATCAGGTGCTCGACGACGCCGTCGAAGGCGGCGGCCTTGTCGACATCGGAGGCCGACGAGACCGAGAAGGCCTTGATCATCCCGGCCCCGGAGCGGGCGCCGATCTCCCGGACCCGGGCCGGGGTCTCGCGGCCGTGCACCTGGATCAGGTCGGGCTTGAGGGTGGCCATCAGCCGGTCGATCAGGGCGTCGTCGGGATCGACGGTGACGGCCACGGTCTTGACCGGCCCCTGGCGCAGTGCGGCGGCCAGGCGGGCGGCGGCTTCGGGGGTGAGATTGCGGGGGCTCTTGGCGAAGAACACGAAGCCGACGAACGCCGCGCCGCCGTTCACGGCGGCGGCGAGCGTCTCGGGGGTCGAAAGCCCGCAGATCTTGGCCCTGGTCATGAGGCGGAGGTACGGTGGCGAGGGATGTTGTGCAAGGGGCGGTGGCTCACGCCAGGTCGCGGGCGAGGGGGGCGAGGCCGAAAGCAGTGGCGGTGCTCTCCAGGGGCGGCGCTCTTGCCAACCGCCTCCCCTGGGAGACGGTCTCCAACCATCGCCGTCATAGACCTAGACCCTCCCGTTTCGCTAATTGATAGACCCCACCTATATACCCCCTCATGCTCCCCACCCTGCGCCAGCTCCGCTACCTCAAGCTCCTGTCCGAGCACGGCTCGTTCAGCCGGGCCGCCGAGGCCTGCCATGTCACCCAGCCCACCCTGTCGGCCGGCATCCAGGAACTGGAGAAGATCCTGGGCGCGCCGGTGGTCGATCGGGCCCGGTCGGGCGTGATCCTCACCGCCGCCGGCCAGGAGGCCGTGCGCCGGGGCGAGGCGATCCTGGCCCAGGCCGAGGATCTGGTGCAGGCGGCGCGCGGGGCGGGCCAGCCCCTGGCTGGGCGGTTCAAGCTGGGGGTCATCCCCACTGTCGCCCCCTATCTGCTGCCGCGCGCCCTGCCCGCCCTGCGCGACCAGTTCCCCAAGCTGAAGCTCTATCTGCGCGAGGACCTGACCCACCGGCTGATCGCCGCGCTGAAGTCCGGCGCCCTGGACGCCGCCCTGATCGCCCTGCCCTATGACATGACCGGTCTGGACTGGGCCCATGTCGAGGATGACGAGCTGCTGGCCGCCGCCCCCGCCAACCATCGCATGGCCGCCTTCGAGCGGGTCGATCCCGAGAGCCTGAGGGGCGACGACATGATCCTTCTGGAGGATGGTCACTGCCTGCGCGACCACGCCCTGGCCGCCTGCGGCCTGGAGCCGCCGCGCAACGTCAATCTGGACGACGACGAGAGCTTCGCCGCCACCTCCCTGCCCACCCTGGTGCAGATGATCGGCTCGGGCCTGGGGGTGTCGTTCCTGCCGTCGATGGCCGTGGCCGCAGGCCTGGCCGAAAACGCGCCGGTCACCATCCGGCCGCTGAACTCCGACCATTCCAGCCGCGAGATCGTGGTGGCCTGGCGCAAGGGCTCCAGCCGCTCCACCGAGGGCCGGCTGCTGGCCGAGACCCTGGCCGCCCTGCCGCCCGCCGTGCTTTCGCCACGGCATTAGAGTACCCATCTCCGTGGAGTCTGACGTGCTGGAGACCGGGATGACGCGAACCTCATCGGCCCTAGCGGCCCTGGCCGTGCTAGTCTTGGCCGCGCCCGCCGCCCAGGCCCAGACCCCGCCGCCCCAGCCCATCGAACTCTTCCCGCAGGATCCCGGCAGCGCCGTGGTCTCCGAACTGCTGGTGGTCGCCAGGCCGCCCGGCCCGGCCCTGTGGTTGGTCGAGAAGGGCGGCGCCAAGCTCTATGTGGTCGGCTCGGCCCCGCCCCTGCCGCACCAACTGAAGTGGGACAGTCCCCGGCTAAACCGCGCCCTGGATGCGGCTAGCCTGGTGCTGGTGCCGCCCGAGGCCTCGGTGGGACCTCTGCAGATCACCAAGTTCGTGCTGACCGGCGGCAGCGGCGTGCGCCAGCCGATGCTGGGCAAGCGGCTGGAAGACCGCCTGCCGGCCGACCTGCGCGCCCGCTTCGTCAGCGCCCGCGAGCGCGCCCAGCGCACCGCCGTGCCCTACAAGGACTGGAAGCCGGCGATGGCGGGCTTAATTCTGCTGTCGGACTTCCGCCAGGCGGCCGGCATCTCCGAGGCCAAGCCGGTCAGCACCATCGAGCGGATGGCCAAGGCCAAGGGCGTCAAGGTTAAGGCGATGAGCCAGTACAGGCTTGGGCCGGTGCTCGCCAACGCCGGCAAGCTGTCGGACGCGGCCAACCTGGCCTGCCTGGCCGACACTCTGACCGAGCTGGAGTATGACGGCAGCCACCCGACGACCATCGGTTCGGACTGGGCCGTGGGCGACCTGCCCAGCGTGCGGGCCCGCTACTCGACCTCTGCCGCCCAGCGCTGCCTGCTGCGCACGCCCGGCGGGGCGGGGCTGCTGAACCAGCAGATCGCGGAGTCGGCTCAGGCCTTGACCGAGGCGTTGCAGCGGCCGGGGGTGACGGTGGCGGTGGTGGACCTGGCGTTCCTGCTGCCGGCCAATGGCGTACTGGACCGGCTGCGCGCGGCCGGGGCGACGGTGACGTCGCCGGCGGAGTGACTCGGCGGCTCACACACTTGCCCCCACCTGGCGACTTCGTCGCCTGTCCGCCCCCATAAGGGGGCGGAGCCCGTTTGCCGGCGCCGTGCGCGAACTCCGCCCCCTATGGGGGCGGACAGACCGCGAAGCGGTCAGGTGGGGGCAAGTGGGTGTGATCCCACGCTACGGCGAGGCCGCGCCCCAAACCCTTGCCGGCGAGCAAGCTCCGTCGTCCGACCGCGTATAGGACCGCCTCCGGCGTCCGCGTCGCGGCGACACTCCGCGCCGTCCCTGACCCGGCCAGACGCCAGAGCTCCGATCCACCAAGGGTTTTAAGGCGCAGCCGCATCCGGGGCGGATGCGGCTGTTCGCCGGAAGCAGCGTGAACGGGTGGATGTCGAACCAAACCCAAATATTGTGGAGGGACGGAAAAGCGGGGTGGCCATGGACGATTTACGTAGCAGGTTGATGGAAACTACCGAGAAGACGAAGCCCTCCGGCGCGATGGCCTTCTTCGCGCAACACTTCGACGACCACGTCATGCTCTCAGAACTGATCGAGAAAGCATTAGAAGGCGAAGATATGGGCGATGCGCCATGGGCGGCGGCCAACGTGATCGCGAAGTTCCCCGCGGACCTTCTCCGACTGCACGAGAGCGCGCTTCGACAGATCGCTGCAGAGCCGTGGGACTATCTGAGCCGTCCTGCGAAGATCGCGTTGGAGAAGATCGCCAGCAGGTGAGTTAGCCGCTTGGACCTTAACGAGTCGAATGCCGCTGGATAGTTGCCCCCTCTTTGACTCCCCCCTCCCATTCGTGCATAAGCGCGCCCTTCCGGCGCTTCATCAGCAGCGCCTCTACCGTCACGACACCAGCCTGCTAGCGCAGGGCCCATCTGGACGAGGCCGGTGAGGACCCCCATCGACGTGATCGTCCATGGGGGCTGATTGCGTTTGGTCATTGGTTTTCACTAGGGCTACCCATGTTCGACGGCCTTACAGATCGGCTCTCCAGCGTTTTCGACCGCCTCGGCGGTCGTGGCGTGCTGTCCGAGAAGGACATCGACGAGG
This sequence comes from Caulobacter sp. DWP3-1-3b2, assembly GCF_049896325.1. Taxonomy (NCBI): domain Bacteria; kingdom Pseudomonadati; phylum Pseudomonadota; class Alphaproteobacteria; order Caulobacterales; family Caulobacteraceae; genus Caulobacter; species Caulobacter sp. DWP3-1-3b2. The sequence continues at coordinate 132,435 of NZ_JAFCUB010000001.1, read as the reverse complement.
CGCTGCGCGAGGTCCGCGTCGCCCTGCTCGAGGCCGACGTGGCCCTGCCGGTGGTCAAGGACTTCATCACCAAGGCCAAGGAAGCCGCTTCGGGCGAGGCGGTCATCCGCTCGGTCAAGCCGGCCGACCAAGTGGTCAAGATCGTCTATGACGGCCTGGTCGACATGCTGGGCGGCGAAGAGCCGGTCGGCCTGAACCTGGCCCTGAACCCGCCGTCGGTGATCCTGATGGCCGGCCTGCAGGGCTCGGGCAAGACCACCACCACCGGCAAGCTGGCCCTGCGGCTCAGCAAGTTCGACCGCAAGAAGGTGCTGGTCGCCTCGCTCGACACCCGCCGCCCGGCCGCCATGGAACAGCTGGCCCTGCTGGCCAAGCAGGTTGAGGTCGAGAGCCTGCCGGTCGTCGCCGGCCAGAGCGCCGCCGACATCGCCAGGCGCGCCCTGCTGGCTGCCAAGCTGGGCGGCTATGACGTCCTGATCCTCGACACCGCCGGCCGCACCACCCTGGACGAGGCGATGATGAGCGAGGCGGCGGAAATCGCCCGCATCGCCCAGCCGTCCGAGACCCTGCTGGTCGCCGACAGCCTGACTGGCCAGGACGCCGTCCGCACCGCCAAGGCGTTCCACGAACGCCTGCCGCTGACCGGCCTGATCCTCACCCGCGCCGACGGAGACGGCCGCGGCGGCGCCGCGCTGTCGATGCGCCACGTCACCGGCCTGCCGATCAAGTTCCTGGGCGCCGGCGAGAAGATCGACGCGCTCGACGTGTTCGACGCCCGCCGCGTGGCCGGCCGGATCCTGGGGCAAGGCGACGTCGTTGCTTTGGTCGAGAAGGCCACGCAAGACCTCGACGTGGCCGAAGCCGAGCGCATGGCCAAGAAGCTGGCCAAGGGCCAGTTCGACCTCAACGACCTGTCGTCTCAACTCTCGCAGATGCAGAAGATGGGCGGCATGGCCGGGATCATGGGCCTGTTGCCTGGCGTCCAGAAAGTCAAGAAGCAGATCGCCGAGAGCGGTATCGACGACAGCGTCTTCCGTCGCCAGCAAGCGATCATCAGCGCGATGACCAAGCTGGAGCGCAAGAAGCCCGACATCCTGGCCGCCTCGCGCAAGCGCCGTATCGCGGCCGGCTCGGGCGTCGACGTGGCCGAGGTCAACCGCCTGCTCAAGCAGCACCGCCAGATGGCCGACATGTTCAAGGCGATGAGCAAGGACGGCGGTCGCGGCATGGCCAAGATGGCCGGCATGCTGGGCGGCGGCGACATGTCCAAGCTCAAGGCGATGGGCGGCGGCAAGATTTCCCAGCCTAGTTCCAATTCCGCGGGAGGCCTCGGCGGCCTTCCGGGGCTCCCCGGTCTTCCGGGATCCGGGGGCGGCGGCGACGCCAAGCCCAACCTCCTCTCCGGTCTGGGCGGCCTGCCCCCCGGCTTCAATCCATTCAAGAAATAGGACTACCGATATGCTGAAGATCCGTCTCGCCCGTGGCGGCGCCAAGAAGCGCCCCTATTACTCGATCGTCGTCGCTGACAGCCACTCGCCCCGCGACGGCCGCTTCATCGAGAAGGTCGGCACCTACAACCCGCTGCTCAAGAAGGACGACGCCTCGCGCGTGACCCTGAAGGTCGAGTCCATTCAGGGCTGGCTCGCCAAGGGCGCCCAACCGACCGACCGCGTCGCCCGATTCCTCGCCGCCCAAGGCCTGGTCGAGTGGACCCACGGCAACAACCCCGAAAAGGCCAAGCCGGGCAAGAAGGCCCAGGAACGTGACGCCGAGCGCACCCAGCGCGACGCCGACCGCGTGGCCGCCGAGGCTCAAGCCAAGGAAGACGCCAAGGCCGCCGCCGCCGAAGCCGCCGAAGCGGCCGCCGCCGCTGCTGCTGAAGCCGCCGCTGCTCCGGAGCCGGAAGCCGTCGCTGAAGAGGCCCCGGCCGAAGAAGCGCCGGCCGTTGAAGCCGCCGCTGAAGAGGCTCCGGCCGCTGATGAGGCCCCGGCTGCTGAAGAGGCCCCGGCCGCTGATGAGGCTCCGGCCACTGAAGAGGCTCCGGCCGCTGATGAGGCCCCGGCTTCTGAAAAGACCACCGAAGCCTAAGGCTTCGGACGTCGTGGGCCCGGGTTTGTGGCCCCGGCGCCCCCACCCCAACCAAAAACCCCCCCCCAGCCCCG
>NZ_JAFCUB010000001.1:0-130263 GCF_049896325.1 Caulobacter sp. DWP3-1-3b2 | reverse complement strand
GGTTTTTGCGCCCCGGGTTTCTTAAAACACCCCCGACCCCTAGGGCTTGGGCGGTGGGCGCCTGGTTTTTCGGACCAGGGCGACGACACCTCTACCATCTCCCCGGCGAAGGCCGGGGCCCAGGTGAAGCCCACGAGTCGCCCAGGATGGATCTGGGTCCCGGCCCTCGCCGGGAAAACGGTGATGGGTTAAGGCGTTTCTCACCATGACCCAGTCTCCTGACACGAACCTGATCCTCGTTGGCCGCGTCGCTGGCGCCTTTGGCGTGCGCGGCGAGCTGAAGATCGCGACCTATACCGAAGCCCCCCTGACCCTGACCAAGTTCAAGGCCCTGACCCGCCAGGACGGCTCGCCCGCCCTGACCGTTGAGACCGCGCGGGTGGTCAAGGACGGCGTCGTGGCGCGCTGCGCGGGCGTCGACACCAAGGAAGCGGCCGACGCCCTGCGCGGCCTGCGCCTGTATGTCCCCCGCGCGGCCCTGCCCGAGCCGGACGAGGACGAGTTCTACCTGGCCGACCTGATCGGCCTGCCGGTGCGGCATGTCGCCACCAACGCCCTGCTGGGCAAGATCAAGAGCGTCCAGAACTTCGGCGCCGACGACCTGCTGGAAATCGACCCCGCCCTGGGCGGCCAGACCTGGTACCTGCCCTTCACCCGCGCCGCCGTGCCGGAGGTGAAGATCGCCGAAGGCCTGGTGCTGGCCGATCCGCCGGCCTTGGTGGGTGAGCCGGAAGGGCCTGAAGAGGCGGTCGAGGACGACGACACCGAGCGGCACTACGACTGAGTATTGACAATTGCGGCAGGTGACCAAGCTTCTCGCCGACGCCAGCAAGGCGCTGCCGCCAAGACGCAGGCCGAGGCGGGCGAGATCGAGGTGCGGCTATTGGTCCGCAAGCTGCAGTTAGTCATCAAGGCCGAGCGGGCGATGACCGGCGGTGACCTCGATCGATCCATCGGCGTTCTTGAGCGCCTCGGCGCGGCCTAACCTACTTCCGCACCCGCATCAGGCACTCCTGGGCTACGGAGGCGACCAGCAGGCCCTCGCGGCTGAACATCTGGCCGCGCACCAAGCCGCGCCCCTGCGAGGCCGAGGGGCTGTCCTGGGCGAACAGGGTCCAGGCGTTGAAGTCGAAGGGATGGTGGAACCACATGGCGTGGTCCAGGCTGGCGGCCTGCAGGCCGGGGCTGGTCCAGATCAGGCCGTGCGGACGCAGGGCGCTTTCCATGAAAGCCATGTCCGAGGCGTAGGCCAGGGCGCATTGCTGCAGGCGCACGTCGTCGCCCAGCGGCGCCTTGGCCCGCATCCAGACCTCCTTGGTCGAGGACTTCGGCGTCGGCTTGGTCGGGTGCTGCGGATCCACCCAGCGCAGGTCGATCGGGCGCGGATATTCGGCCATCTTGACGAAGCGCGGATGAACCTCGTCGCCGAGCGAGCGAAGGTATTCGGCGTCGGTCGGCAGGGTCTCGGGATCGACGCTCGACGGCATCGGCGCCTGGTGCTCCAGCCCAGCCTCCGGGGTCTGGAACGAGCAGGAGAGGTTGAAGATCTGCTCGCCGTGCTGGATCGCCGCCACCCGCCGGGTGGTGAAGGTGCCGCCGTCGCGGGCCCGCTCGACCTCGTAGAGCACCGGCGCGTTCACATCGCCGGGCCGGATGAAATAGGCGTGCAGCGAGTGGCAGACCCGCTCGGGCACGGTCTTGTAGGCCGCCATCAGCGCCTGGGCGATGACCAGGCCGCCAAAGATACGGGGAAAGCCGTCATTGGGGCTGACGCCCCGGAACAGGTTCACCTCGATGGCTTCGAGGTCGAGGATTTCGGCGAGGTTCTCGGGTGTGCGCATGGCGGTTGGTTAAGCGCCAGCGGGCGCGGGGGCAAGTCGCGACCTTGCGTCACGTGCGCGCGCTCCCCATCGTTGCGCCATGGCCAAGCCGTTCCCGCCGATCATCCACCACCCCGCCTTCCGCGCCGAGATGCCAGCGGGACACCGCTTTCCAATGGACAAGTTCTCGCGCCTGGCCGCTGTGCTCCAGGCCGAGGGGCTCGCCGGCCCGGCGGGTTTCATCCGTCCCGAGCCGATCGACGAGGACAGCCTGCGGCTGGTTCACGACGAGGCCTATATACGCGGCGTCATCGACCTGACCCTGCCGGCCAATGTGGCGCGACGGATCGGCATGCCCAACACCGACTCCGTGGCCACTCGGGCCCGCGCCGCAGCCGGCGGCACGTTACTGGCCGCGCGCCTGGCCTTGGAGCACGGGATCGCCTGCAACACCGCCGGTGGCAGCCACCATGCCCAGGCCGATACGGGGGCCGGGTTCTGCGTGTTCAACGACGTGGCGGTGGCGGCAAGGCGGCTACAGGCCGAGGGCGTCGTACGCCAGGTGCTGGTCGTCGATCTCGACGTTCACCAGGGCGATGGCACGGCGCGGATCTTCGAGGGCGATCCCAGCGTCTTCACCTTCTCGATGCACGCCGAGAAGAACTTCCCGGCCCGAAAGGCGGCGAGCGACCTCGACGTCAACCTGCCCGATGGCACGGGCGACGCGGATTATCTGGAGAGACTGGAAGCGCTCCTGCCGGAGCTGCTGACGCGGGTGGCGCCCGACCTGGTGTTCTTCAACGCCGGGGTCGATCCGCACGCGGACGACAAGTTGGGGCGTTTGAGTTTGAGCGACGGGGGGCTCGCGCGGCGCGAGGCGTTCGTCCTGGGCTCATGTCTGGAAAGGGATATCCCGGTGACCGGGGTGATCGGTGGCGGTTATGACGCCGACATCGATCGTTTGGCGCATCGTCACGCCCTTCTCCACCGGGCGGCCCGAGAGGCTCTGAAAGCCTGAAGGGGCGCTAGCCCGGTGGAGCTAAGCGGCGATCATTCAGAAGCTCGTGGAGATGGAGCCAGCGATCACGACGAGGGGCAGAAGGGCCAGGATCAGGCTGGCGAAGGCGGAAACGTTGTTGGTCGAGAAGGTCATGGTCTTGGTTCCCTGAAAGGTCCGGCGCGACGACCGCGTCCGGTGATCAGGGGTATAGGCGCGGCGGATGGTGAACACCCGTTACCTTTGCTTCATGAAGCGCTTTTAAGAAACGTTGATGCAGATAATCGGCATTACAAAGGTGTAATCTTATTGGCACGGCACTTATCGGAGCAATATTTTACCTCGTCCCAGACCCGCTCCCATTTGCGTCGCCAGGTGAAGGGCCGTTTGCAGGTCACGCACACCTTGGTCGGCAAGTCGCCCTTGCGCGTCACAGTCCCGCGATTGACGTGGCGAGCCATGGCGGAGAGTCAGTCCTCGGCCGAGGTCAGCAGGAAATGACCGCGCAGGGCGGCGATCGGCGCGGCCCGCTGCTCCTGCCACGCCTCGACATGGACATTGGCGATCCGGCGGCCGACTTTCTTGATCTGAGCGCGGGCGAAGGTGGTCAGGGGCCGGCCCGAGCGCAGATATTCGATCGACACGTCGATGGTGCGCGGCTGGCGCTTCAGCGGCTCGGCCACCGACAGCTGGGCCAAGGCGGTCATCTCCATGAAGGCGCCCAGCACACCGCCGTGGATGGCCGGCAACATCGGATTGCCGACGCTGTGGTCGGAGAACGGCAGGATGGCGGTCATCTCGTCGCCGGCCAGCTCGGCGCGCATGCCGATGAAGCGGGCATAGGGGATCGAGCCGAGCATGGCGATCAGGCGGGTGTCGGCGTCGCTCATTGGGCCGACTCCGCCTTGTCGCGCGGCGGCTTGAAATTGGCCCCCGGCTTCTTGCCGGCGCTGGAATCGAGCATGAAGGCGGCCTGGGCGGCGGCGATCGGGTCGTCGGGGTCGTCTTCATAGGCCACGGCCCGGACGAAGGCGACCGAGCGGGTCACCTTGTAGCAATGGGCCCGGGCCAGCACGTCGCGTCCCGGCTGGGCCGGCCGCATGTAATCGATGCGCAGGTCCAGGGTGGCGATCGAGGTCCATTCGGTCAGGGCCGCGTGCACCGCCTGGCCGCTGGCGTGGTCCAGCAGGGTGGTGACCACACCGCCGGCAATGACGCCGGTTTCCGGGTCGCCGACGATCTCGGGCCGGTAGGGAACCTTGAGGATCGCCACCGCCTCGCCGATCTCCAGGGTCTGGAAGCCCAGGGCCCGGGCCTGGGGGCTGCCCTCGTTCATGGTGTTGGCGATCAGCCGATGCTGGTCGGCGGAACTGAAATCATTGCTCATGGGATAGGTTTATAGCCGGGCGCGTTCCCATATCCACCGTGATGAAACCGCAAGACCTGCTCTGTCCGAGGCCCGCCGGGCTCTACTGCCCGCCCGGAGGCTTCTATATCGACCCCGTCCGCCCCGTGGACCGGGCGGTGATCACCCATGGCCACGCCGACCACGCCCGCGCCGGCCATGGCTCGGTCGCCGCGACGCCGGAGACCCTGGCGATCATGGCGGAACGCTATGGCGAGGACTTCGCCGCCAATCGCACGCCGATCGCCTATGGCGAAAGCTTCACTCACAACGGTGTCGAGGTGGGGCTGGTCCCCGCCGGCCACGTGCTGGGATCGGCCCAAGCGGTGGTCAAGTGGAAGGGCATGACCATCGTCGTCTCCGGCGACTACAAGCGCCGCCGCGACCTGACCTGCGCGGCCTTCGAGCCCGTGCCCTGCGACGTGTTCGTGACCGAGGCCACCTTCGGCCTGCCAGTGTTTCGCCATCCGGACGACCGGGGCGAGATCGCCGCCCTGCTGAAGTCGGTCGAGCAATTTCCCGAGCGCTCCCACCTGGTCGGCGCCTATGCCCTGGGCAAGGCCCAACGGGTGATCGCCCTGTTGCGCGAGGCGGGCTGGGACAAGACCATCCATGTCCATGGCGCCCTGGAGCGGCTCAACCGTCTGTACGAACGCCACGGCGTCGATCTCGGACCCCTGGAGCCGGCCACCACGGGCGGCGCCAAGAAAGACTTCGCCGGAGCGATCATCATCGCCCCACCCTCGGCCCTGGCCGACCGCTGGTCGCGGCGATTTCCCGACCCGGTCGATTGTTTCGCCAGCGGCTGGATGCGTGTGCGGGCGAGGGCGCGCCAGCGCGGTGTCGAATTGCCGCTGATCATCTCCGACCATGCCGACTGGGACGAACTGACCGCCACCCTCGACGAGCTGCGCCCCGGCGAGGTGTGGATCACCCACGGCCGCGAGGAGGCCCTGGAGCGCTGGTGCGAGCTCGCGGGCATCCCGGCCCGGGCGCTGCGGCTGGTGGGCTATGACGAGGAAGAGGGGGAGTAAATTACCCTTCTCCTCTTGCGGGAGAAGGTGGCGGCCGAAGGCCGACGGATGAGGGGTCGTGCAGACGTCGACCACCGTGAGCGGCGGCGATAACCTTCGACCCCTCACCCGACCCCACTCCGTGTGGGGCCACTGTCTCCCGCAAGGGGAGGGGGAAATCACGACACCTTGAACGTCGCCCGCGCCCGCGCCACCGGCTTGCCATTCGCCGACACCGTCGCCTCAGCATAGCACAGGCTCTTGCCCGGCTTGATGAAGTCGGTGTCGAACACCAGCCATTGGCCAAGCTTGGCGGCCGCCAGATAGTCGAGCCCCAGCGAGACAGTGATCAGCCCGTTGCTGGGGATCTTCAGCCTGGCCAGCATTACCCCGCACGACAGGCCCATGGCGTTGTCGGCCAGGGCGGCGATCAGGCCGCCGTGCGGACCGCCGCGCGAATTGGTGTGCGGCTCGCGCACCTCTACCGCCAACAGCCAGCGATCGTCGCGAATGTCGGCATAGATCGGCTCCCATGGCGTGGTCAGCGGGTTCTTGCGAGGATGCGGCGTGAACGGGTCGGGCGGCTGGAAGGTCATGACCGGGCTCCGGGCTAGCCAACTTCAAACAGATGTTTGAATTCTTCGCAAGCCGCCTGACCGTGCTAGCGTCGCCGTGGGCAGGGGAATGCGCATGGGCAAGGCAAGCCGGCCGTTGAAACTCGACGCCGACAAGGTGGTCGCCACTCTCGACCATCTGCGCGTGCGGATCGCCGAGCGGTTCCCGGACTCGGGCCTGGCCGAGGTCAGCGCGCAATTGACCGCCACCGCCCGGGTCACCGCCCAGCGCGCGCACCGGCTCTCGCGACCTTATCTCTTCCTGCGCACCCTGGTGACGCTGATTGGCGTGGGGGCGCTCGGCTTGGAAGCGGCGCTGATCGCCCGCCTGGACTGGCTGGCCAGCCTGCGCGGCGCAAGCACCCTGACCCTGGCCCAAGGCCTGGAGCCTGCGGTCAATCTGGTGCTGCTGTCGGGCGCGGCGATCTGGTTCCTGCTGTCGCTGGAGGCCCGCTGGAAGCGCTCGCGGGTCCAGAAGGCCCTGCACGAGCTGCGGTCCTTCGCCCACGTCATCGACATGCATCAGCTGACCAAGGACCCCACCCTGGTGCTGGGCCCGCGCACCGCCTCCTCGCCCGCCCGCGAGATGAGCCGCTTCGAACTGGCCCGCTATCTCGACTACTGCGCCGAGATGCTGGCCCTGACCGCCAAGCTGGCGGCGCTCTATGCCGGCGAAAGCAACGACTCCATCGTCATCGCCGCCGTCAACGACATCGAGACCCTGGCCTCCGACCTGGGCCGCAAGATCTGGCAGAAGATCATGATCCTGGGTCAGCTGGACGAGACGCGGGCCGAGTAGGCTTGAACTTAAGCGCCAGAGCGACATTTCATTCCCATGCGCGCCTTCGCCCACCTCCTCGACCGCCTGTCCCTGACGAGCTCGCGCAACGCCAAGCTCACCCTGATCAAGGACTTCCTGGGCGAGACACCCGATCCGGAGCGCGGCTGGGTGCTCGCCGCCCTGACCGGGGCCCTGTCGTTCAGCGCCGCCAAGCCGGCCTTCATCCGCAAGGCCATCGAGGCGCGGATGGACGCCCAGCTGTTCGCCTGGTCCTACGACTATGTCGGCGACCTGGCCGAGACCGTCGCCCTGGCCTGGCCGGAGCGTCCGGGCGCCAATCGCGAGCCGGATCTGTCGGACGTGGTGGAGGCCCTGCGCACCGCCTCGCGCGCCGAGGTGCAGCGGTTGATCGAGGGCTGGCTGGACGCGCTCGACGCCGACGGCCGCTGGGCGCTGCTGAAGCTGATGACCGGCGGCCTGAGGGTGGGGGTGTCGTCGCGCCTGGCCAAACAGGCCTGCGCCGATTTCGGCGGGGTGGAGATCAGGGTGATCGAGGAGGTCTGGCACGCCATGACCCCGCCCTATGGCGACCTGTTCGCCTGGCTTGAGGGACGCTCCGAACAGCCCTCGCCCGACGCGCCGGGGCGGTTCAGACCGGTGATGCTGGCCCAGGCGATCGACGAGGCGGTGGACTTCGCAAAGCTGGACCCCGCCGCCTACGCCGCTGAGTGGAAGTGGGACGGCATCCGTGTCCAGGCGGTCAGCGAGCGCGGGGAGCGGCGGCTCTATACCCGCACCGGCGACGACATCTCGGCGACCTTTCCCGACGTACTGGAGGCCCTGACCTTCGAGGGGGCCATCGACGGCGAGCTGCTGGTGATGCGCGATGGGGCGGTGGCCAGTTTCGGTGATTTGCAGCAGCGGCTGAACCGCAAAAGCGTCGATCCCAAGCAGCTAGTCGCCTATCCGGCGGGCATTCGCGCCTATGACCTGCTGCTAGACGGGGAGACCGACCTGCGCGGCCTGCCCTTCGCCGAGCGTCGCACGCGACTGGAAGCGTTCATCGCCCAGGCCGCCAGCCCGCGCATCGACCTGTCGGCCGTCCAGCCCTTCGAGACCTGGGAAGAACTGGCCGCGCTGCGCGCGTCGCCGCCGGAGGGCGATCCGATGATCGCTGAAGGCCTGATGCTCAAGCGCTGGGACAGCGTCTATGAGCCGGGCCGCCCCAAGGGGCCGTGGTTCAAGTGGAAGCGCGATCCCCGGCTGATCGACGCGGTGCTGATGTACGCCCAGCGCGGCCACGGCAAGCGGTCAAGCTTCTACTCCGACTACACCTTCGGCGTCTGGCAGGAGGATGAAACGGGCACGCGGCGCCTGACGCCGGTCGGCAAGGCCTATTTCGGCTTTACCGACGAGGAGCTGAAGCAGATCGATAAGTTCGTGCGCGACAACACCCTTGAGCGGTTCGGCCCCGTGCGATCGGTGCGCGCCGATTGGGACTTCGGCCTGGTGTTCGAGGTGGCGTTCGAGGGGCTGCAGCGCTCGACGCGGCACAAGTCCGGCGTGGCCATGCGCTTTCCGCGCATCAACCGCATCCGCTGGGACAAGCCCTCGCGCGAGGCGGATGAACTGCCAACCCTGGAGCGGATGCTGGATTGAATTTTCTATCCCGGCAGTCGCCGGGACCAGCGATTAATTCAGTGTCCCGCTCCGGCTATCGCATCGGCCGCACCTGCTCCCGACTGGAACATCCGGCCTTTCTCGGTGATCAGCACCGCGATCAGCCCGGCGATGCCGAAACCGGCGAAACCCAGGGTCAGGGGCACGGTCGTGCCGTCGAACAGTTGGCCGATATAGAAGCCGAACAAGGCCCCGCCGATGGTGGTGATGAACCCTTGCACCGAGGCCGCCGTGCCGGCCAGATGGCCGAGCGGCTCCATGGCGATCGCGCCGAAGTTCGACATCACCATGCCGAAACAGAACATCATCCCCGCCTGTAGCAGCGAGAACGTCCAGAGGGTCTCATGGCCGCTCAGGGCGACCAGGGCGTGGACCACCGCGAAGGCGATGTAGCCCAGCAGCGACACGTGCGAGACCATCCGCATGCCGAAACGTCCGACGATCTGGGAATTGACCAGCGATGAGACGGCGATGCCGCCGGCGATGGCCGCAAAGATCAGGGTGAACAGCTTGCCCGCCCCCAGCACCTCGACAAAGACCTGCTGGGCGGAATTGAGGAACCCGAACAGCCCGCCCAGCACCAGGGTGGAGGCCAGGGTGTAGCCGACGGCGACGCGGTTGGTCAGGCATTCCTTGAAGGCCGCCAAGACCGGGCCCACGGCCAGGGGCGTGCGGTCTTCCGGGTGCAGGGTCTCGGGCAGCTTGAGCGCCGCCCACACGATCACCGCCGAACCGAAGATGGACAGGATGCCGAACACCCAGGGCCAGGGCGCGACCAGCAGGATGGCCTGGCCCACCGACGGGGCGATGATCGGCACGCCCAGGAAGACGATGAACGACAGCGACATCACCTTGGCCATCTGCCGCCCGCTATAGCAATCGCGGACGATCGACACCGACAGCACCCGCGTCGCCGCCGCCCCGACGCCGCACAGGGCGCGGGCGATCAGCAGCATCTCGAACGAGGTGGCGAAGGCGCAGGCGGCGGCGAACACCACATAGATCGCCAGGCCGACCAGCAGCACCGGCTTGCGCCCGAAGCGGTCGGCCAGCGAGCCATAGACGATCTGGGCCGCGCCGAAGCCCAGCAGATAGGCGGTGAGGATCCATTGCCGCTGGTTGGCCGAGGCCACGCCCAGGGCCTGGCCGATCTGCGGCATGGCCGGCAGCATCGAGTCGATGGCCAAGGCGTTGGTGGCCATCATCGCGGCGATCAGGGCGACGAACTGGCCAAAGCCCATGCCGGGATGCGGCCCAGGTCGGGGGGCGGGCGCGGTGGTGGACATGACGCTCTCTCACAGGCCGGAACGCCGAAGCGCCGGCCGGCGCGAGACGCGATGGGGGCGATATAGGCCACGGCGGGCCGTGCGCCAACGCCGCTTCGATCTAGGGGACCATCTGGAACTGGATGCTCACCGTCTGGTCGTCTCCCGCCTTGGAAGCGCCCTCCGCCGATTGGCCGACGCTGGCCACCCGCAGCAAGGGCTGCGAAGCGCCCTGTTCCGGGGGTGCGTTACGCAGCTTGGCCAGCAGAGGCTGGGCGCCGGTCAGGGCTTGGTGGAAGACGGCCGCGCGCTGCAGCGCCAGGCTCGCCGCCATTTGACCTTCTGGCGTGAACACGTCGAGGCTGGTCTGGCTGAGCACATTGACCACCATCAGGCGCGGGCCGCCGGGCGTGCAGCCTGCGCTGGCCGGCGCGCCGTAGCCCATGCAGGGCAGTCGACGCGCCAGGGTCACCGCGACCTGGCCGGCCACCTTCCCTCCCTCCGGCGACAGATTGGCCGAGCCCGGTAGGAACAGCTTTTCGGCCTTGAAGTTCAGTGACCCGCTCGCAGGATCGCCGGACACCGGCGCGCCAGCGTCCCGCAGGTCCGCGTCGAGCGAATCCAGCAGCACCCGGCGCGCGTCGACGGTCGCGATGGCTTGGGCCGAAGCCTGGGCGGGTTGCGCGAACGAAAAGCAGCGGCGCTCCGTGGGGGTTCCGCTGTCGCCGTCGCTGAGCAAGGCTTCGGGGACGCACAGCACCCGGGCCTGGTAATCGACCTCCAGGTCGGCGTTGCGCGACTTGAGATTGCCTGCGGTCTGCAGCAGAGCGGCGGTCTCGGGCTGTTTGGCGCCGACCAGCTTGGCTGTCGAAGCACGGAACTCGAACGCGAAATAGCTGAGCATGATGATGAAGATGAAGATCACCCCAACCATCATGTCGGTCATCGACACATAGTAGCTTTCCCCCTCCTCCACATCGACCGCCCGGCTGCGCTTGCGGCGCATCAGACGTGGCCCGTCCGCGACGCTGGCGTGTTGGACCGGGCCAAGGCGGCCTCGATGCGACCCAGCACCGCGAGTTGCTCCAGCATCACCTTCTCGGGCGGCGCGAAGCGGACGCAGGCGTCGAGGAGCGCGAAGAGGTGAGATTCCAGCGCCTCGATCGCCTGCCGACGGCGACGCGCGGCCAGTCGCAGGATGATCGAGGCCAACACCCCGGCGATCGAGGTCCAGAACTTTGTGGCGGCGATGGTCAGCAGGTTGATCAAGGCGCCCTGCATGGCCGCGCCCTCGGCCGCCGCGCCGTGGGGCGCCATGGCCGCAGTGGCCTCGGTCAGGGCCGCGACAATGCCCATGAAGGTGATGACCAGGCCGATGGCCACCATCAGATTGGCCCACCATTCGAGGGTGCGGGCGGGCGCGTCAGCATGGTCGAAGACGTCTGCGGCATGGATCGAGGCGGCCAAGCGACCATCCTCCGTGGGCGTTAGCTGGCTATGATAGTGCGCCCAGCCAAGCTCAAGGACAGGGTTGGCCATACCGCCGAAGCGCTGGTCGATCGCTCCAATCGCTTTGGCGAAGGCTTTCTGGCGATCACCTTGCAATTCCTCCAGCAGCTCGATGCGGCGACGGAAATCGTCACGCAGCGGGACATACTCAAAATGGCCCGACTGGAAGATCAGGCCGATGGCGAAGACCAGGATGGCGCCGGCCATCATCAGGGCCGCGCCCGGCGTGCTGAACACCGCGACCACGAAACTCGTCACCGGATCGTGCATCTGTACCCCGCACGCTGCCCGCCGCCACAATAGTTCCGCGTGCGGCGGGAACGGGGCGCAGCTTAGCCATTGAACGCCCGGATCGCGTCGATGATCCGCTGCTGGTCCGCCTCGCCCAGATAGGGATGCATTGGCAGGGCCAGCACGGTCTCGGCCTTGGCCTCGGTCACCGGCAGGCCGCCGACCCCGCGCGGGAAAGCGGCGTAGGGCGCCTGGACATGCATCGGCACCGGATAATAGACCGCCGTCGGCACGCCCTGGGTCTTCAGGTGCGCGGCCAGGCCATCGCGGTTTCCGTGCTCGATCACATACTGGGCCCAGACAGAGACGCCGCCGGCGATCACGCCCGGCGTCGCCAGCACCGCGCCCTTCAAGCCCTCGGCGTAGCGATGGGCCACGACTTGGCGCAGGTCGATCTCTTCCTGGAAGATCGACAGCTTCTCGATCAAGATCGCCGCCTGTATCGTGTCCAGCCGGGAGTTCATGCCGATGCGGGTGTTCAGATACTTGGTGTCGTGTTCGAAGGTGCGGCCCACAAGGTCGGAGGCCACGGCCTTTCCGTGCACCCTAAGGCTGTCCATAAGGTCCCACAGGTCCTGGTCGTTGGTCAGCACCGCGCCGCCGTCGCCATAACAGCCCAGGGGCTTGGCCGGAAAGAAACTGGTGGTGGCGACGTCTGCCCAGTGTAGCGGGTGCTTGCCGTCCAGGGTGCAGCCAAAGCCTTGGGCGCTGTCGGAGATCAGCTTCAGCCCTTCGCGGTCGCAGATGGCCTTGATCGCGGGATAGTCGGCGGGCTGGCCGAAAAGGTCGACGGCGATCACCACCTTGGGCGCCAGCTTGCCGTCGGCCTTCACGCCGGCGATGGCCGCTTCCAGCTTGGCGGGGTCGAGGTTGAAGGTGTCTTCCAGGATGTCGACGAACACCGGCGTCGCCCCGACCCATGGCACAACCTCCGGCGTCGCGGCGAAGGTGAAGGACGGGCAGAACACCGCGTCGCCAGGCCCGATACCCCAGGCCATCAGCGGCAGGGCGATGGCGTCGGTGCCGTTGGCGCAGGACAGGGCCAGCTTGGCCTGGCCGAACACCGCGAGCCTGGCCTCGAATTCTCGTACCTGCGGACCCATCACATAGGCGCCGCTGTCGAGGACGCTGGCGATCGCCGCGTCGATTTGCCCGCGGATTCGGCGCTGTTGCGCGGCGAGGTCGATGAAGGACATGCTCATGGGCGGCGCTCTTAGAGGCGGATCGGCTCGAGTTCGAGCCAATTGATGTAACCGACTGTTTCCTCGCCACGAAGCGCTACCGTCACAACAGGTCCGCGCGAGCCGCGTTGACCGCTCGCCGCCGGGGCGCCATCGAGGGACCATGCAAACCAAGCCGGCCGCCGTTCCGCCCAACATCACCCTCCCCGCCATCGCCAATGTGAAAGCCGACGAGACGATGTTGGGGCATTTTCTTGATTGGCTGGGCAAGGTGGCGGTGAACCTGGTGGTCGCCGCCCTGATCCTGGCGGCCACCTTCTGGATCGCCGGCTGGCTGGCGGGCGTCGTTCGCCGATCCCTGGCGCGGGTGCATCGCAACAACCCCGACCCCACCCTTGAGACCTTCGGCGCCTCGCTGGTGCGCTACGCCGTGGTCGCGGTGGGCCTGGTGGCGGTGTTGCAGCAGGTGGGCGTTCAGGCCACCTCGATCCTCGCCGTGCTGGGCGCCGCCTCGCTGGCCATCGGCCTGGCTTTGCAGGGCGCGTTGTCGAACGTGGCGGCCGGGGTGATGATCCTGCTGTTTCGCCCCTACAAGGTCGGTGATCTCATTGAGACCTCGACCCGCCAAGGCACGGTCAAGGCGCTGGATCTGTTGTTCACCGAGATCGCCACGCCGGACAACATCAAGGTGATGATCCCCAACAGCAAGGTGTTCGGCGATGTCATCCTGAACTACTCGGCCCACCGCAATCGCCGAGCCGACGTGGTGTTCAAGGTTCCGCTGAAGACCGACCTGGTCGCGGTGTTGCAGAAGATGCGCGAGCGGGCCGAGGGCGATCCAAGGGTGCGCAAGGATCCGGCTCCGATGATCGAGGTCGTCGATCTGACCGAGGCCTTCGCCCAGGCGGCGATCCGCGTCTGGACCGCCAGGGAGGACTATGGACCGGTCAGGACCGACCTGATGCTGGCCGCCCACCTGTGGGCCGAGGACCCGACGCGGGACCTTGCGCCACCCCGTCCCTCCAAGGCGCCGGACCCGTCGCCGGTCATGCCCGGCGACACGGGTCAACACCTGTTCAGGCTGAGAGCGCCTCGGAAAGGTCGGCGATCAGATCCTCGCAGTCCTCGATCCCCACCGACAGCCTGATCAGGGTGTCGGAAATGCCCAGGGCGGCGCGCTGGTCGGTTGGGATCGAGGCGTGGGTCATGATCGCCGGATGCTCGATCAGGCTCTCGACCCCGCCTAGGCTCTCGGCGAGCGTGAAAAGACGGGTGCGTTCCAGCATCCGCTTGGCGGTGTTGACGTCGCCCTTCAGCTCCACCGAAATGATGCCGCCAAATCCGCCCAGCATCTGGCGCTTGGCCAGTTCGTGCTGCGGATGGCTGGGCAGGCCCGGATAGATCACCCTGGCGACGTCGGCGCGGGTCGACAGCCACTTGGCGATGGTCATGGCGCTGTCGCAGGCCCGCTGCATGCGTAGGGCCAGGGTCTTGACGCCGCGCAGGGCCAGAAAGCTGTCGAACGGCCCCAGCACCGCGCCGACGGCGTTCTGCAGGAACTTCAGCTTCTCGGCGACCTCGGCGTTGTCGCCGACCACCGCCACGCCCGCCACCACGTCGGAATGGCCGTTCAGGTATTTGGTGGCCGAGTGCATGACCACGTCGAAGCCTAACTCCAGCGGCCGTTGCACGAACGGGCTGGCGAAGGTGTTGTCGGCGACGGTGATCAGGCCGTGCCGCTTGGCCAGGGTCGCGATCGCCGACAGGTCGGCCAGGCGCAGCATCGGATTGGTGGGCGTCTCCACCCAGATCATCTTCGTCTCGGGGGTAATCGCCGCCTCGATCGCCGCCAGATCGCCCATGTCCACGAAGCTAAATCTCAGCCCGGCCGAGCGCTTGCGCACCTTGTCGAACAGCCGGAACGAGCCGCCGTAGAGGTCGTCGCTGGCGATCACGTGCGCGCCGGTGTCGAGGATCTCCAGGATCGTCGAGGCCGCCGCCAGGCCCGAAGCGAAGGCGAAACCCGCCGTACCGCTCTCCAGATCGGCGATGCAGCGCTCGAAGGCGAACCGGGTCGGGTTGTGGCTACGGCTATATTCGAAGCCCTTGTGCTCGCCGGGACTGGACTGGACATAGGTCGAGGTCGCGTAGATCGGCACCATCACCGCCCCCGTCGTCGGGTCGGGAAACTGGCCGCCGTGGATCGTGCGGGTGGCGAAGGCCAAGCGGTTCTTGCCGGGGATGTCGGTCATGGAAACTCGGTGTCAGAGAGATTTGGGAATGTCAGCCAAATCGCGGGCGCCATGCAGCATGCGCGCGATCACAGGCGGCTTTCGAGTTGGATCGTAGACCAGGACATAAGGAAACCCTGTCATCCTGAAGAGCCGAAAAGGTGGCCGTACGAGATCAGGTTGTTCCTGACCGAGATGAGCATTTCGACCCAAGGCGTCAGCGGCGGCGAGCATGACGTCCGTCAGCTTGAGCGCGGCGTGCGGACTATCGCCAGAGATCCAGTTTGCTGCGGCGAGAAGCTCACGCCTAGCTTGGGGCGCGATCGTCGCTGGCGCCATCTTACTCGACGACTTCCTTGGCGGCTGCCTCAATGGCGGCCTTCATTTCCGCCGCAACCTCGGCGGCTGTAAAGCAACCATCGCGATCAGCCTCCGCTATTGCCTCGTCCAGCGAGGCGTTCAACCGCTCGCGCCGCACTTCTTGTTCCTGAAGCAGCGTAAGGGCCGCCTTGACGACAGCGCTGACATCTTCATAGCGACCCTCTGCGACGCAATCGCGGGCGAATTGCTCTAGATCGGGCTTCAGCGTGATTTCCATCATCGGGCCTTTCCTCGATGGAAGCATGAACCGATCGGAACAAATCCGCAACGGCCTAGCTGGCCAGCCTCAGGTGGTTGATCAGGTCCACGCGGGTGATCACGCCGACGAACTCGTCGCCGTCGCAGACCAGGGCCACCTCGTCGCGGTCGAACACCTCGGGCAGGGCGTCGACGCCCTGGGTGGTCTGCAGGGTGTTGACCGCCTTGGTCATCGCCGCCCCGACCAGGGTCTTGAACTTGGGCCCACGGCTATCGTCGGGACCCTCGACGGCGGCCAGAACGTCGCTCTCGTCGAGAATGCCCACCAGCTTGCCGTGATCGACTACCGGCAGTTGGCTGATATCGCCGCTGCGCATGCGGTTATAGGCGGTCATCAAGGTGTCGTCCGGGCCGATGGCCACCACCCCGCCGTCGGCATAGCGCTTGGCGATCAGGTCACGCAGGTCGCCGTGCAGCTCGCGCTGGTCGAAGCCGTGGGCGGCCAGCCACATGTCATTGAACATCTTGGTCAGGTATTTGGCGCCGGTATCGCACACGAACGTCACCACCCGCTTGGGCTCGGTCTGGGCCTGGCAGTAGCGCAAGGCCGCCGCCAGCAGGGTGCCGGAGGACGAGCCGCCGAGGATGCCCTCCTTCTTCAGCAGCAGACGGGCGGTGTCGACGCTCTCGCGGTCGCTGATCGAATAGGCCGTCTTGACGAAGTCCATCTGCGCATTGACGGGGATGAAATCCTCGCCGATGCCCTCGACGATCCACGACCCGGCCTCGCCATGGGTCCCGGTCGCCACATAATCGCAAAGGATCGAGCCGACGGGATCGGCCAGCACCATTTGCGTCTTCGGCGAATGCTGGGCCATGAAACGGCCGATGCCGGTCAGGGTGCCGCCCGAGCCGACCCCCACCACCACAGCGTCGACATCGCCGCCCATCTGCTCGAAGATTTCCGGTGCGGTGGTGGTCTCGTGAGCCAGCGGATTGGCCGGGTTCTCGAACTGGTTGACATAGATCGAGCCAGGGATCGACTGGGCCAGGGTCTGGGCCATGTCCTGGTAATATTCCGGGTGGCCCTTGCCGACATCGCTGCGGGTCAGGCGCACGTCCACGCCCATGGCGCGCAGGTGCAGGATCTTCTCACGGGCCATCTTGTCCGGGACGATCAGGATCAGCTTGTAGCCCTTCAGCGTCGCCACCTGGGCCAGGCCCAGGCCGGTGTTGCCGGCCGTCGCCTCGATGATGGTCCCGCCGGGCTTGAGGCTGCCGTCGGCCTCGGCCGCTTCGATCATCGAGCGCGCGACGCGATCCTTGATCGAGCCCCCGGGGTTCTGGTTTTCGAGCTTCAAGAACAGTCGGCAGAGGCCGGTGTCGAGGTTGTGAACCTCCATCATCGGCGTCCGGCCGATCAGATCCAGCGCGGAACCGACGACCGGGGGAAGAGCGGATTTGGGGTCGTTCATGGCGCAACTCGGCGACAGAGAGAAATGATCTCCCTATCTAGGCCGGTTTCTTGAAACCGCCAACGTCGTTACGCGAAGCGCGGCTCCGCCGACGTCGAATGATTTAGCCCCCACTCGCTGGCGAACTTGCGGCTTACCGTCTCGTCCTCGAACACCACCTTGCGAAGTTCACCCGCCAGCTCTGGAGCGTTGTGGATCATCACGAACGGGAAACCGTTGCGCGACAGGAAGGCCTGCACGAAATTGGAGAACCGCAGGGCCTCGTCGGCGGAGGCGATGCAGATTTCAACAGCGATGTCGGCGACGTTCATGGCGCGCTCCCGCGTGGGTACTGAGACCCTAACGCACGAACTCGCAATTGCGAACCGCCTTCGCAGTCGCAAAAAGCAACGGCCCCGAAATCCTCCGGGGCCGCGCAGAAATCGAACAGGATTTGACGGTCCTACAGGATCGATTGCCCGGTTCCGGCCCAATCCTTCAGGAATTGCTCCAGGCCCTTGTCGGTCAGGGGATGCTTGAAAAGGTCGGCGAAGGTGGCCGGGGGGATGGTCACCACATCGGCGCCGACGATGGCCGCGTCCTTGACGTGGGCGACATGGCGCACCGAGGCGGCCAGGATTTCGGTCTCGTAGCCGTAGTTGTCGTAGATCGTGCGGATGTCGCGGATCAGGTCCATGCCGTCGAAGCCAAAGTCATCCAGCCGGCCGATGAACGGCGAGACATAGGTCGCACCGGCCTTGGCGGCCAGCAAGGCCTGGGTCGCCGAGAAACACAGGGTGACGTTGGTCAAGATGCCCTCGCTGGCGAAGGCGGCGGTGGCGATCAAGCCGTCGCGGGTTAGCGGCACCTTGACCACGACATTGGGCGCGATGCCGGCAAGCTTCTTGCCCTCGGCGATCATCGCCTCGTGGGTGGTGGCGGCGACTTCGGCGCTGATCGGGCCGGGGATCAGGTCGCAGATCTCGGCGATCACCTCGAGCATCGGCCGCCCGGACCTGGCGATCAGCGTCGGGTTGGTGGTCACGCCGTCCACCAAGCCCGTCGAGGCCAGATCGGCGATGATCTTGGTGTCGGTGCTGTCGAGGAAGATCTGCATGGGCCTGCGCTTCTTGTTCTGGAGTTTGGGTTGGGTTTATCCGTCCGGGGGCGGCGCGCCAACCGGGAAAGTCCCTAACGGTCGGCCTCGGGGAGGCGCGGACCCAGGGACTCGCGCAGGAAGTCCAGCAGGTCGCCCCCCCTGAACCGCAGTCCCTCGACCCCGGCTCGCCGCGCGGCCTCGACATCGGACGCCTTGTCGCCGACCAGCACCGTCTCCTCCGGCGCCAGTGACCAGTCGGTCAGACCGCGCAGGATCATGCCGGGATTGGGCTTGCGATCGGGATGGTCGGGATGGCGATAGCGCTCGACCACGCCGTCCTCGTGATGCGGCGCGACGTAGAAGGCGTCGATCCGGGCGCCGACTTCCGCCAAGTCCGCCTGCATCGCAGCGTGAAAGCCTTCAACCTGGGCTTCGGTGAAATAGCCGCGCGCCACGCCCGACTGGTTGGTGACCACCAGCACTTTCACCCCCGCCGCGTGAAGGATCGCGACGGCCTCGCGGGCCCCTGGAATCCAGTCCAGCTGAGCAGGCTCGAAGACATAGCCGTGATCGAGGTTCAGCACCCCGTCGCGGTCGAAGAACACGGCTTTCAGTGGTGGCTTGGCGGACATGGTTCCGCCTTACGCCAGGCGGCCCGAAGCGACAAGGCGATCACCTTGGCGAAGGGGTTGGCGAATTCCGGGGCGCATCCTAGAACGTCCTTGCCTGCAGGAGACTCCGATGACCCAAGATTTCGCCCGCCTTGTTCGCCTGCGTGATCAGTTGAAGGCCTGGGCTCTGGAAGCGGCGTTCCCGCTGTGGTGGACCGTCGGGGCGGACCATGTGCAGGGCGGGTTCTTCGAGAAGATCGCGCTGGACGGCACGCCCGTGGAGGCCCCGCGCCGGGCCAGGGTGCAGCCGCGGCAGATCTATTCCTACGCGGTGGCGGGCCTGCTGGGCTGGGAGGGCCCGTGGAAACAGGCCCTGACCCATGGCCTGGACTTCTATCTGTCCAGGTACCGCCGCCCAGACGGCTTCATGCGCACTCTGGTGGCCAGCGACGGCTCGCCGCTGGACGACACGGTCGATCTCTATGACCAAGCCTTTGGGCTGTTTGGCCTGGCCATGGCCGCCCAGGTACTACCCCAAAGGACCGACCTGCCGAGGCTGGCCACAGCGCTGCGCGACGCCCTTTACGCCACCCTCAAACACCCGATCGCGGGGTTCGAGGAAAGCGTTCCACGCACCCTGCCCTTGCTGTCCAACCCCCACATGCATCTGTTCGAGGCCAGCCTGGCCTGGATAGAGGCGGGGGGCGACGCCGCCTGGCGGGCAATGGCCGATGAGATCGCCGAACTCGCCCTTGCCAAATTCATCGATCCGGTCAGCGGCGGGCTCCGAGAATACTATGACGGCGACTGGAACCCGGCGTCGGGCGTAGCCGGTCGGATCATCGAGCCCGGCCACCAATTCGAATGGGCGTGGCTGCTATTGCGGTGGGGCCGGCTTGCCGGCCGTGACGACGCCATCGCCGCCGCCCTGCGGATGATCGCCATCGGCGAGGGGCCGGGTGTCGACCCGGCGCGCGGCGTGGCGATCTTCGCCCTGCTCGACGACATGAGCGTCCATGACGACATCGCTCGCCTCTGGGCCCAGACCGAACAGATCAAGGCCGGCGTGCTGGCCGCCCAGGTCACGGGCGACGCGCGCTGGTGGACCACGGCCGCGAACGGCGCCGAAGCCCTGCTGAAATATCTCGACACGCCGGTTCGGGGGCTGTGGCGCGACAAGCTGCGGGCCGACGGGACCTTCGTCGACGAGGCCGCGCCGGCCAGCTCGTTCTACCACATCGTCTGCGCGATCCTGGAGCTGGACCGAGCGGTCAGCGCCAGGTTGTGATCAGCACCGTGGCAGAGGTGGTGGCCGTGACGGACGCCTGATTGGTCAACTCCTGGCGATCACCCGTGGCCCAAGCGCCGGCTTCACCGGTCAGATCGCCGGCCAAAACCTGCAGGCTTCCGACCGGCAGGGTGGCGCTGGAGCCGGGTTCGAAGCGCCAGACCGCGACCGCAGCCGCTCCGGCCTGGGTCAAGGGCTGACGTTCGACTCCGCCGCCGATCGCGGTGGGATGGCGACGGGCCAGATCCCGGCCTTGGGCCTTCAGGCCGTCGACCAGCGTCTTGACCGCCTGGGCGTCGTCGCGGCGGCAGACCAGGACGGCGTCCGGCTCGACCAAGATCATAAGGTCCGACACGCCGATCACGCCGACGAAGGGCCCCGTGGAGCGTGCCAGGACGCCTGTGGTGTCCAGCAGCGTCACGTCGCCTTGAGTGGCATTGCCGACGTCGTCCTTGGGCGAGGCGTCCCAGATGGCATCCCAGGCGCCGAGGTCTGACCAGCTGAAAGCGGCGGGGGCTACAGCGGCCTTGTCGGTGCGTTCCATCACCGCGTAGTCGAGCGAAATCTTAGCGGCGCGGCGAAAGCCGCCCGCGTCGAGACGGATCATCCCGTCGTCATCGACCGCGTTGGCCATGGCGGCGCGCGCGCCCTCGGCGACGCTGGGTTCGAACTGTTCCAGTTCGCTCAACATGACGCTCGCTAGGAAGGCGAAGTTTCCGCTGTTCCACAGATAGCCCTCGGTCAAGTAGCGCTGGGCGGTTTCCAAGTCCGGCTTTTCGACGAAGGCGGCGACACGGAAGACGCCCTCGCCGGCCGGCTCGCCGGGGCGGATGTAGCCAAAGCCGGTGGCCGGAGCCGATGGCTTGACGCCGAAAGTGACGATCAAGCCCCGGGCGGCGGCGGCGGCGGCCGAACGGGCCGCGTCGCGAAATAGTTCAGGCTCGCCCACATGGTGGTCGGCCGCCAGTATCAGCGCCACCCCATCGGGATCGCGGGCCTCGACATAGGCGGCTGCAGCGGCGACGGCCGGCGCGGAGTCGCGGGCCTCGGGCTCAACCAGCACCACGATGGGCACAGCGATCTCCTCGGCCTGGCGGCGCACGAAGTCAGTCATGCTCGAGCCCGTGACGATGACGATCTCGCGCCCCTCGGCCAGATCGCTCACCCGCAGCAGGGTTTCTTGAAAGCTGGAATAGTGACCCAGCAATTTCAGGAATTGCTTCGGACGATCTGGCCGAGAGGATGGCCACAGACGCGTGCCGGAGCCGCCGCAAAGGATAACGGGATAGATCGCAGTCAAGATTTTTCCCCCTACAAGCCCGATCGACGTGTCTCTTACCAGGGCTCTAACATGTTCAAATGTCGAATCCTTATCGATCGATGGCCTGTCGATCGAAAAACTTCAACCCGGCATTCCGCCGCGCAATTCCGCCAGCCAGGCGTCGGCCGTGGCGTCTGAAGGCATGCGCCAGTCTCCGCGCGGCGACAGGGCCCCGCCGGACGAGATCTTTGGCCCGTTGGGCATGGCAGAGCGCTTGAACTGGTTGGCGAAGAACCGCTTCAGGAACAGCGCCAGCCAATGCTTGATCTCCGCCAGGTCATGGGCCCTGCGCGCCGCGTCCGGCGTGCCAACCGGCCAGGCGCCGGCGGCCGCGTCATGCCAGGCGCTCCAGGCCAGGAAGGCGATCTTCGACGGCGCCATGCCGTAGCGGGTCATGTAATAGAGGTTGAAGTCCTGCAGGGCGTAGGGGCCCACAAAGCTTTCGGTAGCCTGGGTCACTTCACCCGGCACCAGTTCCGGCGAGATCTCGGTGGCCAGTATGTCCTCGAGCAGGTCGCCGGTCGCCTCGTCCACGTCGTCAGAGGCCGCCACGAAGCGGATCAGGTGCTGAATCAGGGTCTTGGGCACGCCGCTGTTGGGGTTGTAGTGGCTCATCTGGTCGCCGACACCATAGGTGCACCAGCCCAGGGCCAGCTCCGACAGGTCGCCGGTGCCCACCACCAGCCCGCCATTCTGGTTGGCCAGTCGGAACAGATAGTCGGTGCGCAGGCCGGCCTGGACGTTCTCGAAGGTCACGTCATAGACCGGCTCGCCCCGGGAAAACGGATGGTCCAGGTCCTTCAGCAGCTGCTGGGCGGCGGGGCGGATGTCGATCTCGGCGGCGGTGACGCCCATGGCGTTCATCAGCGCCCAGGCGTTGGACTTGGTGCGGTCTGAGGTCGCGAAGCCCGGCAGGGTGTAGGCCAGGATGTTGGTCCGAGGCAGCTTCAGCTGGTCCATGACCTTGGCGGCGACGATCAGGGCCTGGGTCGAATCCAGTCCGCCGGACACGCCGATCACCAGTCTGGACAGACCTGAGGCCTCGACCCGCCGCGCCAGGCCCTGGACCTGGATATTGTAGGCCTCGTAGCAGTTCTCGGCCAGCTTGGCCGGGTCGGACGGGGTGAACGGAAAACGCTCCACGGTCCGCTTTAGCGCGAGGTCGCCGGCCGGCGGCGTGAAGTCAAAGGGGACGATCCGGAACGGCGTCAAGGGTGGGCTGAGCGTCGCGGCGTCGCCGAAGCTGACGACGCGCATGCGCTCCTGGCGGATGCGGCCGACATCGACGTCGGCCATGGCCATCACCGCCTCGGTCGAGAAGCGCGGGCTCTGGGCCAGCAGGTTTCCCAACTCGTGGATGTCGATATGGCCGTCCCAGGCCAGATCCGTCGAGCTCTCGCCCGCCCCGGCCGCCGAATAGACATAAGCGGCGATGGCCCGGGCCGACTGGCTGGCGCACAGCAGGCGGCGGGTTTCGGACTTGCCGATCGTGATGTTGCTGGCCGACAGGTTCAGCAGGATTTCGGCCCCGGCCATGGCCTGGGCGGTGCTGGGCGGGGTGGGCGTCCAGACGTCCTCGCAGATCTCGATCCCGACCGTGAAGGCGACGTCGCCCACCGCGCGCAGCAGAACGTCGGTCCCGAACGGAACGGCCTGGCCCGCGAGGTTGAGCGTGCGGCCCGTGACGCCGGCCCCCGGCGTGAACCAGCGGCGCTCGTAGAATTCGCGATAGTTGGGCAGGAAGCTCTTGGGGATCACCCCCCGCACCCGCCCGCCCTGGATCGCCACGGCGGTGTTGTAGAGCCGGCCATTGTCGCGCAGCGGCGCGCCGACCACGAACAGCGGGGCCAGGTCGTTGCTGGCCTCGGCCAGGGTGGTGATGGCCGTTTCGACGGCGTCCAGCAAGGCGTCCTGCTGCAGCAGGTCGTCGATGGCGTAGCCGGTCAAGCCCAGTTCCGGAAAGACGATGACCGCCGCGCCGGCCGCGTCGGCCTCGCGCACCAAGGCCAGCGCGCTCTGGGCGTTGGCGGCCGGATCGGCGAGCTTGACCTTCGGCGTCGCCGTCGCGACGCGGACGAAGCCGTGGCGATAGGGCGAGAAGAACGACAGGTCCGCCAAGGGTTGAGCCTTCGGTTGCGGCCGCGATCTGCGGGCATGGCTATTAGGTAACGGCGCGCGCCCGGCCGGGCAAGGGAGAGCGCGCCCGAGGCCGGCTTTGCTTGACCCCATCGGCCTCGCGTGCCACGTGCGGGCGGCGCAGACCCCCGACACAAAAGCATCAAAAGAGCCTGTCCCATGCCTGTTTCGCCCGTCAAAATGGCCGATGCGATCCGCGTTCTGTCGATGGACGCCGTCCACAAGGCCAAGTCCGGCCACCAAGGCATGCCGATGGGCATGGCCGATGTGGCGACGGTGCTGTGGAGCAAGTTCCTCAAGTTCGACGCGAGCCAGCCCGACTGGGCCGACCGCGACCGCTTCGTGCTGTCGGCCGGCCACGGCTCGATGCTGCTCTATTCTCTGCTGCACCTGACCGGCTTCAAGGCCGTGACGATGAAGGAGATCGAAAACTTCCGTCAGTGGGGTTCGATGACCCCCGGCCACCCGGAAGTGCATCACACGCCCGGAGTCGAATGCACCACGGGCCCGTTGGGCCAGGGCCTGGCGATGTCGGTCGGCATGGCCATGGCCGAGGCCCATCTGGCGTCGCGTTTCGGCAAGGACGTCGTCGATCACCGCACCTGGGTGATTGCCGGCGACGGCTGCCTGATGGAGGGCGTCAGCCACGAGGCCATCAGCCTGGCCGGGCGGTTTGGCCTGTCGAAGCTGACCGTGCTGTTTGACGACAACAACACCACCATCGACGGCGAGGCGACGATCGCCGAGACCGGCGACCAGATGGCCCGCTTCAAGGCCGCCGGCTGGGCGGTCAAGGCCGTCGATGGCCACGACCACGGCAAGATCGCCGCCGCCCTGCGCTGGGCCACCCGGCAGCACAAGCCGACCCTGATCGCCTGCAAGACCCTGATCTCCAAGGGCGCGGGCCCCAAGGAAGGCGACCCCCACAGCCACGGCTACACGCTGTTTGACGATCAGATCAAGGATGCCCGCGAGGCGATGGGCTGGACCGACGGCCCCTTCACGACGCCCGCCGATGTCGCCTCCGCCTGGAAGGCCGTCGGCCGTCGCGGCGCCAAGGCCCGCAAGGCCTGGGACGCCAAGCTGGCCGCCTCGGACCATGTCGCCGACTTCACCCGCGCCATGGCCGGCCAGCTGCCGGCCGGAGCCTATGACCGCATCGACGCTCATCTGGCCGAGGCCGCCAAGACCAAGCCGGGCAACGCGACCCGCGTCCATTCCGGCGCGGCCCTGGACCAGCTGATTCCGGCCATTCCCGAGATGATCGGCGGCTCGGCCGACCTGACGGGCTCCAACAACACCTTCGTCAAGGGCATGCGGCCCTTCGACAAGCCCGACTATGACGGCCGCTATGTCCACTACGGCGTGCGCGAGTTCGGCATGGCCGCGGCGATGAACGGCATGGCACTGCACGGCGGGGTGATCCCCTATTCGGGCACCTTCTTGGCCTTCGCCGACTACAGCCGCCCGGCCATCCGCCTGGGGGCGCTGATGGGCGCCAAGGTCATCCACGTGATGACCCACGACTCCATCGGCCTGGGCGAGGACGGCCCCACCCACCAGCCGGTCGAGCACGTCGCCAGCCTGCGCGCCATCCCTAACCTGCTGGTCTTCCGCCCGGCCGACGCGGTCGAGACCGCAGAGTGCTGGAAGATCGCCCTGGAACACCAGACCCAGCCGTCGGTGATGTGCCTGTCGCGCCAGAAGGTGCCGGGCGTGCGGGGTAGCGCCGCCGAGAACCTGTCGGCCAAGGGCGCCTATGAGCTGCTGGCCGCAGAGGGCGGAGACGCTGCGGTGACGATCTTCTCATCGGGCACCGAAGTCTCGATCGCCGTGGCGGCCCGGGACATCCTGCAGGCTCAAGGCAAGCCCACCCGCGTGGTCTCCACCCCGTGCTGGGAACTGTTCGAGCAACAGACCGCCGCTTACAAGGCCTCGGTCATCGGCACGGCCCCGGTCCGGGTCGCCGTCGAAGCCGCCGTCCGCATGGGCTGGGAGCGCTTCATCGGCGAGGACGGCAAGTTCGTGGGCATGAACCACTTCGGAGCCAGCGCCCCGTACGAGCGGCTGTACAAGGAGTTCGGCATCACCGCCGAGGCCGTGGCGTCGGCTGTTTGATCAGATTTGGACTGTAGGCGGATGATCACTCAAGCTGTTGTGCTGGTCGGCGGACTTGGCACGCGACTGGGCGCCCTGACCAAGGAGACGCCCAAGCCGCTGCTCGAGGTCGGGGGGCAACCCTTCTTGTATTGGCTGTTGCGCGAGCTGCGCCGGCACGGGGTGAGCGACGTCCTCCTGCTGGCGGGCTTCCGGGCCGAGCGGTTGCAGAGCCTCAGCGAGGCCTTCCTTGGGGTGCGTTTGGTCGTCGAGCCCGAACCTCTCGGCACGGGCGGGGCGCTACGCCACGCCGCCGATCTGCTTGATGAGCGCTTCTTCTTCCTGAATGGGGACTCGTTCTTCGACGTCAATCTCTGGGCGCTGGCGTTGGACTCGGACCAAGGCCTGGCCACCTTGGCGCTGCGTCCCGTCGAAAACGTTTCGCGCTACGGGCCCGCTGTGCTGGAGGGAGATCGGATCGTGCGGTTCGCCGA
Source organism: Caulobacter sp. DWP3-1-3b2 (assembly GCF_049896325.1). Lineage (NCBI taxonomy): Bacteria > Pseudomonadati > Pseudomonadota > Alphaproteobacteria > Caulobacterales > Caulobacteraceae > Caulobacter > Caulobacter sp. DWP3-1-3b2. The sequence goes on along the minus strand of NZ_JAFCUB010000001.1, from coordinate 104,397 downwards.
ACGGCCCGAGACCGATGGCCCAGGCCTAATCAACGGTGGCGTCGCGGTGCTGTCACGCGCCATCCTCAACTACCTTCCAGCCGCCGGCCCAGCCTCGATCGAACGCCAGGTCTATCCGCGCCTTGCAAAGCAGGGCCTGCTCCGCGGCAAGGCGTACGAGCGCCCCTTCATCGATATCGGCGTGCCCGAGGATTTCGCGCAGGCGCAGGACTTCATCCCGAATCAGACCCGTCGGGGCGCTGTCGTCTTCGAATACGACAGCGTGCTCAAGGTCGAAGACGTTCACCAGTCCGAGCGGACCCAGTGGGTCACCGGCGCGATCGCGGCGATCAGGGCGGTCAACGACGCGGGCTTGTTCGCCTTCGTGGCCGCCGATCCGGGCGGAGCGACGCTTGGTCCTGGCGACGAAGCCGCCTGCGACGCGCGACATGTCTGGATGAACGCCCAGTTGAAGGCCCAAGGCGCCCATATCGACGCCTTCGCTTGCTCGTCTCATCCCAGCATGATCATGCGCCTGCTGGAGCAATTCCCGGTAATCCGCGAACGGGTGGTGATGGTCGGCGATCAACCCACCACCCCGGCCGCCGCAGAGGCGGCGGGAATACCGGGTGTTCGTTTCGAAGGTGCCGACCTGGAAGACTTTCTGCGACCCTGGATCGTCCGCTTGGCCGCTCTTGAAGCCTAGGTGTCGAAGCCCAAAGGTCGTTCACCCGGGGAGCGGCCGAGACCCACGGGTTGCGAAGCACTACCCTGGCCGAAGGTATCCCCGATGATGTTCACACGAGTGCCCGTCCGGCGTTCTTGAACAGCTATCTTGGAAACGGCACCTAGAGCGCCCCGAAAGCCTCGATCCGGGTTCGCAGCCGCAGCAGTTCGGTGAACGCCAGCTGCAGATGATAGAAGGTGGTCGAGGGAATCTTGTCGACCATGGGCTCGCCCCGAGCGTCCAGATGATCGATCCAGACGCCGCGCGGCGTGGTGTCGAGATAGCGGTCCAGCAGATTGCGCGTACAGACCCCGATCCGCTCGCGGGTGTCGAGACCATCCGTTTCCAGCATCGCCAGATTAGCTTTCAGGGCCTCGGTCTGGGGCCATGAGCGATGGCTGGCGGCGATCACCCGACCATCGATGTCGACCTGGTCGAACGTCAGGCCGGTTTCTTTGGCGACGCCGTACCGTTCAGCGCTTGCATAGAGCGCGCGGGCCAAGTCCGAAGCGTCGACGCCCAGAACCGGTCCGGCGCGATTCAGAATCCACGCCCATTCCATCTGGTGACCGGGCTCGACTAGCAAGCCCGCGGGGCTGTCCAGCGGCGACCAATCCGCCGCGAAGAGTTCGCGCAGCACGCCGCTTTCCTCGTCAATGATCCGCTCACGGAATAATAACAGGATCTCACACGCCAATTCGAAGAATTCCGAACGACCCGTGGCGTCGGCCAGTTCGATCGCCGCCTCGATCATATGCATGTGCGGGTTCTGTTGCCGAGGTCCCGTATCACCCTCTTCCGCGAGCCAGCCCAGGCCGTTTGGATGCCGTAGCCGCGCGTTCAGGGCGGTCAGCGCCGACAGGGCGCTCCGCACCACCTCCGCCTCGCCCGAAACGCGATACCACCAAGCGTGAGCAAAAAGCACGAAGGCCATGTCATAGGCGTCGCAGGTGGCGTCCAGCACGGTGCCGTCAGGCGTCAGGCGGCGCGCATAGGCGCCGTCGGCCAAGCGCGCGTTGTCGGTGAGGAACCGCCAGCCATGAGCAGCGGCCTCCTCTGCTTGAGGGTGCAGGTTTAAAAGCGCGGCCTGAGAATAGCAATATATTTGCCGCGCCTGCGCGCGAGTTCTCTTGTATTCACCCCCGACATTCGCCGCATTCAAATCTAGATGCTCTACGAATCCGCCATTCTCTCTGTCAACACCAACAGAAAACCAATATGGCAGAGCGTAATCTTTAATCCAACTGGCTACATCGTCGAAACGAATATTTATACTTTCGGATTTTACATGGCGGCTGAGATGAGAATTACTGCTGTTGAGGATCATGCGAAGGGCACGTTTTCGTTGACAGAGCGGGAGGGTGTTATATCTATTCGCCGGGCCCAGGTAGCACATTTCTCGCGGAGGCGATGATTTTCAATACCCAGAATATTCGTGTCCGCGCCCGCGCGCCGCTTCGCCTCGGCATCGCTGGCGGCGGCACCGATCTGTCGCCCTACTGCGACAAATTCGGAGGCGCGGTGCTGAACGTCACCATCGACCGGCACGCCTTCGCCTTCCTTCGTCCGCGAACAGACGGGCGAGTGTCCTTCGAGGCGCTCGATGTCGGCGTGGAGGACCTGTGCGGGACAGACGAGGTTCTGGATCGCCCCTCTCCCCTAGTGCTCCATATGGGCGTCTACCGCCGGTTCGTCCGCGACTATCTCGGCGGCAAGCCATTCGCCGTATCCGTGGCCAGCACCGTGGACGCGCCGGCCGGATCGGGACTAGGCGCGTCGTCCGCTCTCGTCGTCGCTCTGGTCGAGGCGTTCCGCGCCTATCTCGATCTGCCGCTCGGCAGCTACGACATCGCGCACCTGGCTTGGGATATCGAACGCAACGACCTGGGTCTGGCGGGCGGTCGCCAGGACCAGTACTCGGCCGCTTTCGGCGGGGTCAATTTCATCGAGTTCCTGTCGGGCGACCGAACCGTGGTCAATCCGCTGCGCCTACGCGCGGGGGTCTGCGAGGAAATCGAGTCGTCGCTCGCGATCTGCTTTACCGGACAGTCGCGGGCCTCCCACGACATCATCGTCCAGCAGCGCGCGGCGATCAGCGGCGGCCCATCCGTCGCGATCGACGCCATGCACCAATTGAAGCTCGACGCCATCGACATGAAAAGCGCCATGCTGCGGGGTGACGTCGTCGAGATGGCGACAATCCTGGACCGGTCCTGGGCGGCGAAAAAACAGACTGCGTCAGGCGTCTCCAATCCCCTGATCGACGGCCTCTACGACCTGGCCCTCGCTAATGGGGCGCTCGCGGGAAAGGTATCGGGAGCGGGCGGCGGCGGCTTCATGATGTTCATGGTTCCCCCGGAACGACGTCGCCAGTTGATCGTCGCCCTGGAGGCCCGCGGCGGTCAAGCCGACGTGGTGGCGCTGACACATACCGGCGTGGTGTCCTGGGTGGCTCCGACCTAGCGAACGACGCACGATAGGCGCTCTATCATTCCGGGGGCGCGGCGCGCGGGATCGACCTAAACGATAGATTTTGACATTTTCGGCGTGTTGCGTCAGTGGACGGGATGGGGGATGGCTATGCGGAACATGGCCATGCGCCGCACGGTAACCACGCGTTGGAGACTAGAGTGTTGCCTGATCCGGCTGTGAATATCGGAACGCACAAGCCTTGGCTTGGCGAACCCCGTGCGCCAGATCCAGCAAAGAGCTCAATCGCCGACCTCTAGATGAAGTCTATCTTGACAGACCGCATCAATGAGATGTTTACGCGCATTCTTCTCTACGAAGGCCAGGGATAGCGGCCGAGGCACGACGTCTGGCAAGCGGGTGGCCACAAGATCGCCGTCGCCGGCGACGTTGCGTTGATGTAACCACGATCGACGCTCCGCGCTGTTAGCGGCGCGGCGGGCGTCGTCTGGAAGGTTGAAGGTCGAAGATGGCAGTAAAAGGGGATCGCGGCGTCGGGGAACGTCGCGAAGCGGACAAGCGGCTTTCCATCGGAACGATAACGACGACCCCATCGAAGTCGCGCGCCTCATCGGCAAAGGCGGTCGCGCCGGCGAGCACACTCGACGTGATCGCCGAAATCCATCGCGAGGGCGCACTGACCCGCCAAGCCCTTGGCGCTCTGGCGCGCGAGATCGCGAATGCGCCACTGCCCCCGGCCGTTGATCAAAACGCCGTCCACATGGCTGTCCCCCCGAACCTGCCGCATCGGATCGAAGCGCTGCGTGTCACTGCCCATGACCAGCAGACCGAGCTCTCCCGCCGCCGGTGGGACGCGGCCATGGCCAGACCCCTTTCCGCGAAACATGCCCGGTTTTTCGCGCCCCGGGCCCTCGCGGCCCGGATCGAGCGGAAGGCCTGGGGCGCGAGCCTTCGCCTGACGCGCCGCGCCGAAAGCGCGTTCCTCGTCCGTTCGGGCGCATGGTCCGACGTGGCCGGTCGCGTGCAGGTGAACGGTGGGGTCTCAGGGGCCTCAGGCGGTGAGTTTTTCGACCTGCCTAACTATATCGCCCGTGGCGACGACCCCTCGGCGCGGCCCGCCTCTCTGTTCGACCAGGCCTATTACTTGTCGGTCAACCCTGACGTCGTGGGCGCCCCGATGACCGCCCTGACCCACTACCTGCTGCACGGCGAGCGCGAAGATCGGCAGTGCCACCCGCTGTTCAACATTGACTATTATCGCAAGCAGCTTGGAACCACTGGCCTGCGGCTACGCAAGAGCCTGCTCGCCCACTTCCTGATGTTCGGCGGCGCGCGCGGACTGAGCTCGCACCCACTGTTCGATGTCGGCTATTACTTTCACCAGGCCGGTGCCCTTCTTGAAACCGGCCAGAATCCGCTGGTCCATTATTTGAGCGAAGGCTGGAAAGAAGGCCTGGACCCGCATCCACTGTTCAACAACGACTGGTATCTTGAACAGAATCCCGACGTGGCCCGCGTCGGCATGGCGCCTTTGGCGCACTACGTGCTGAAAGGCGCGGCTGAGGGCCGTCAGCTGCACCCGCTGTTCGACGCCACATGGTACATGCGCCGCTATCCCGACGCCGCGGCGTCGCGGATGAACCCGCTTGAGCACTACCTGTCGCGACCCGTGTCGGAACGACGTCAAGCCAGCCCGCACTTCGATCCCGACTTCTATCTGCGCGCCAATCCCGATGTGGAGGCGGCAGGGGTCGAGCCACTGGTCCACTATCTCACCAAAGGCCATGCAGAGCGCCGGCGAGTCAGCCCCAGCTTCGACGAACACGCCTTCCTGCTGCTGAACCCCGCGGCGATCGACTCGCGGCGAGCGCCCTTTGAGTTGTGGGTCGCGGCCGGCGCGCCCGCCTTGCCGACGATCAAGACGATCGGGACCGAAGCCGCGGTGCCGTCCACACCGTCGAGCGGCGGCGCGCCGCACCAGTCGCAAGGCCTGTTCGCCGAACTGGCCCGTGGTTCGCGCGAGACAAACGACGCCTACGACTATTTCGCCTACCACGCCCTGACGGCGGACCTGGCTCACGAGCGCCGAGAGCGCATCTCCGCCTTGCGATCCAAGCCGATCGACATGATCTCGCTAGACCCCAAAACTCTGGCCTCCGAGGCCGCGAAGCTCCGCTTCGTCACGCCAAAGGCGCCAAAGGTCTCGATCGTGGTCCCGGTATACAACAACCTCAAATACACCATCGAATGCCTGAAATCCCTTTACGTCGTCGGGGAGCTCGACAACGTTGAGATCCTCATCATGGACGACGCCTCCAAGGACAAGAGCGGCGAGGTGCTCGCGACAATCGAAGGCGTGCAGTACGTTCGCAATGAGCCGAACCTTGGCTTCATTCTATCGTGCAACAAGGCCGTGGGCCTCGCCAAGGGCAAGATCGTTATCTTCCTCAACAACGATGTCCAGGTGCAGGCCGGCTGGCTCGCTCCACTGGTCGCGGAGCTGGATGACCCGGAGGTCGGCGCGGTAGCGCCCATGCTGCTCTTCCCCAACGGCCGGCTACAGGAAGCTGGGGCGCGGATCAATCTCGACGGCTCGGCGGAACTCATCGGCCTGTTCGACGACCCGGAAATGCCACGCTACAATTATCCGCGATTCGTGGACTACGCCTCCGGCGCCTGCCTGGCGGTTCGTCGGGCCGACTTCCTCGCCCTCGAAGGGTTCGACCAAAGCTTCGTGCCCGCCTACTGTGAAGACGCCGATCTCTGCTTCCGACTTCAGGCCGCCGGCAAGCGCATCCGCTACGCGCCCGCCTCGCGGGTGGTACACCATCTCAGCGTGACCTCGCAGAGCATGGGCGATGACTTCAAGGTGCGCCAAGCCTTCCGCAATCAGCAGAAGTTCGTCGAGCGCTGGAGCAACTCCTTAGCCGAACGCAATCGGGTCAAGGTGATCGCCTTCTATCTGCCCCAGTTCCACGCCATCCCGGAGAATGATAAGTGGTGGGGTGCCGGCTTTACCGAGTGGACCAACGTAACCCGGGCGCTACCCAATTTCGAGAAGCACTATCAACCGCATCGGCCGGCCGAGCTTGGCTTTTACGATGTGACCCATCCGACGACGATGCAGCGCCAAGCCGAGCTGGCGCGCGAGCATGGCGTGGACGGCTTCTGTTTCTACTACTACTCGTTCTCCGGAAAGCGCGTCATGGACCGTCCGCTGGAGCAAATTCTGGCCGATCCCGACTGGGATTTCCCGTTCTGCATCTGCTGGGCGAACGAGAACTGGACCCGCACCTGGGACGGGCAGGAGAAAGCGGTGCTGTTGTCCCAACGCTATAGCAAGTCCGACCTCGACGCGCTGATCCAGGATGCCATCCGCCACATGCGTCATCCCGCCTATATCCGCATCGACGGCCGACCGCTGTTCATCGTCTATAGGCCCGGCCTGATTCCGAACATCGCCGCGGTCGGGAAGCGTTGGCGGCAAGCCTGCCGCAAGGCCGGGATCGCTGAAATTTATTTGACCTTCGTCGAGAATTTCGAGAACGCTCTGACCTATCCGGACCCCAGCAAGATCGGCTTCGACGCCACCGTCGAATTCCCGCCCGCCGGCATGTCGGCGGAGATTGCTCCACCCGGTCCGGTTTACAACCCGAACTATGGCGGCACAGTCTGCGACTATCACGAGGTCGTCCGCAAGTATGGGCGCGAACCGACGCCGGGCCACACGCGCTTCCGTGGCGCGATGCCCTCATGGGACAACACCGCGCGCCGGCAGGATGTCTCCTACGTGTTCCAGAACGCGAGCCCCGGTGCGTTCCAGGCCTGGCTGGAGCACCTATTCAAAGAGACTCGGGCCCAAAACTATGGCGACGAGCGGATCGTTTTTATCAACGCCTGGAACGAATGGGCAGAAGGCGCGCACCTCGAACCAGACGAGCGTTTTGGTCGCGGATGGCTCGATGCCGTACGCAATGCCCATGACGCGCCCGACGTCCTGCTGCGCCGCGATTAGGACTGGAGATCGACCCCCATGCCCTCGATTCAATACAGCGGGTCCAAAGTCTGCCTTGTGGGCCATCCATTCGCGCCGATCGGTATGGGTGAGCACGTTCGCTCGTCCTGGCGAGCGGTCAACGCCGCCGGCTATGCACCGACAATCCGCGATATCTATGGCCTCAACAGCCGTACCGACCTTGACTACGAACGCGAACTGGCGCCCCAACTGACCGATCGGCTCAGCGAACGCCTCAATATCTTCCACATCAACGGCGACGAGATCGAGCAAGCGGTTCCGCATCTCAACGACGCCAATTTCGATAGCAGCTACAACGTCATCTACCCTGCTTGGGAGTTGTCGAGATATCCCACCGATTGGGCGCGGCAACTGGAGCGCTTCGACGAGGTCTGGGCCCCGTCCGCCTTCATTCAGGAATCTATCGCTCATACGGTCTCGATCCCAGTGCTGCACATGCCGTTGGCCGTCGAGGTCAAGCTGTCGGGCATGCTGTCACGTCGCCACTTCGGCATCCCCGAGCACGCCTATGCCTTCCTGTTCTTCTTCGACTTTGGCTCGTACAGCGCCCGCAAGAACCCCGAAGCCGTGGTCGACTCGGTCGAGCGTCTGGTGGCGCGTAACCCGAACGCGCCGATCCACTGTGTTATCAAGTTCAAGGGCGGCGACGAGTCATCGGCCCAGTACAAGGCCTTGAACGCCCGCATCGAGGCGCTGGGCGAGTACGCCACCAAGATCACTGCAGTCCTTTCGGACAACGAGATCAAGAACCTCGTCCGCGCCTGTGATTGCTTCGTCTCGCTGCACCGGTCCGAAGGGTTCGGACGCGGCATGGCCGAGGCCATGCGCTTGGGTCGCCTGACCATCGGTACGGGCTATTCTGGCAACCTCGACTTCATGACCAAGGACACCGCGCATCTCGTGCGCTATCAGCCGGTGGCGCTGGAGCCAAACAGCTATCCGTACTGGCAAGGTCAGATCTGGGCGGAGCCCGACATCGCCCATGCCGTTGAACTGATGGAGCTGGCCATCGGCGACCGCAAAGGCTCACGCGCGATGGCCGAGCGCGCCCGGCGCCATATGCGTCAGAACTTCAGCGCACGCGCGGTGGGTATCCGCTACGCCAAGCGCATCAGCGAAGTATTGGACGGCGCGGCCAAGACGACCGCGTCAGGGAAGAAGCGAAAATGAGAGAATGCAGTAAATCGATCCCACGTCGCCTGGCGGACGCCCGCTTCGCGACCCGCTATCTGGTTGGCGACGGGGTTGATATCGGTGGCTATCCCGATCCCCTGATGCTGTACGCCGAGTTTTTTCCGCGAATGAACAGCGCCCGAATTTGGGACCTTAGCGACGGCGACGCCCAGTTCATGGAAGGCGTCGCCGAGGACACCTTCGATTTCGTGTTCTCCAGCCATTGCCTCGAGCACCTGCGAGACCCCTATGAAGGTCTGAAAAGCTGGTTGCGCGTCGTGAAGCCGGGCGGCCATTTGGTGATCTGCATCCCGGACGAAGACCTCTATGAACAGGGCGTCTGGCCGTCGACGCATAATCGCGACCACAAACACACCTTCACGGTCACCAAAGCCAAGTCCTGGAGTCCGGCCTCGATAAACGTGATGGAGCTGTTGTCGACGCTTGGTCCTCATGCTGACATTCGCAAGATCGAGCTGATTGACCAAACCTACCGCTTCGACCTGCCGCGCTTCGACCAAACGGTCGCTCCAGTCGCCGAATGCGCGATCGAGTTGATCATCCGCAAGCGTCCGCAAAGCGAACTCGACCGCGGCGGCCGCCTGCCGCCGAGCCCGCAGCCGACGGCGCAGATTCGCACCTACTTCAATCAGTATCGGCGAGACCAGTCGGCCCTTCGCAACGTCGCGATGTCCGAAGGTGTTTTCAAGAACGAAGGCGAGATCTAAGTGAGCCTTTTTCCCATGGACGTCCTATCCAATCGCGGCCGCACCCCCTGCGCGGCGTTGGAGAGCTTCGAGAATTGCGAATGTTAGTTTGGGTCAACGACAGAGATCAACTGGAGGCCTGTTGCAAGGCCCTCAGGCCGGCGGACGACCTGGCGGTGCAAGCCGTGCTTCCGCTACTGACGTTCCCTGGCATCTGCTCGGCCTGTGGTAAGGCGATCGAGTTTCGGGTCACCGGCGGTGAACCGGCCGGCGACTGGCGCAACCTCCGCGAATGAATGATCTGCCCTTGCGGCACGAACGGCCGCATGCGCATGGCCATCGACGCCTGGCGGGAGACCCGCCGAGACTTGCAGCCGAAGAACACGCTGATCTTCGAACGGGTGACCCAGTTCTACGGCATGCTGGCCGCCGAGGATTCCACGATCGTCGGCTGCGAATTCCTCGGCCCGGACAAGGTCAGTGGCAAGGTCTACGATTTCCACGGCACCCTGGTGCGTCACGAGGACATGCTGGCCATGTCCTATGCGTCGAACGCGCTGGACCTCATCCTGCACTTTGACGTGCTCGAACACGTGCCCGACCACCGCGCCGCCCTGCGCGAATGCTACCGTGCGCTACGCCCCGGCGGCATGACGCTGTTCACCCTGCCGTTCTTCGAGGAAATGGAAAAGAGCGTCGTCCGCTCCCATCTCGTCGACGGACAAATCGCGCATATCCTGCCACAGGCTTTCCACGGCAATCCCGTCGGCGATGGTGCGTTGGTCTTCTTCGAGCCAGGCTGGGACTTGCTGGATCACATCCGCGATGTCGGCTTCAAGCTGGAAATCGGGATCGCCCACGATCTCGCCGCCGGCGTCATCTCAAACGGCTGTCCCTTTCCCATAGGGCACATGTGGCCGGTCATATTCAGGCTGACCAAGCCCCTCTAGAGTGTCAAACGGCGTTCAACACTGACCCCCGATCGGCGTCCAAAATTGACCCCTCTACGCTCTGTTCCCGGACCGGCGGCGAGGCGCGTAGCGATCAGCTGCCGCAGTGCGTCGCCGCCTAGTGAGCCACTGATCTATCAGCTGCCCGGAGGGGGTCTGGGGGAGGTTGAACAAGTTGTGGATGACGCCGGACGCGGCGCTCAGGCGCGGTTCCTGAGCCGCCAGCTGTCGTTGCCGGGCTCGACGATGTCGCAGTGATGAGTCAGGCTGTCGAGCAACGCCGTGGTCATCTTGGCGTCGCCGAAGACGGTGGGCCACTCCCCGAAGGTCAGGTTGGTGGTGATGATTACCGAGGTGCGCTCGTAGAGCTTGCTGACCAGGTGGAACAGGCGCTGGCCGCCGGACTGGGCGAACGGCAGATAGCCCAGCTCGTCTGGCACCACGACGTCTAGGCGTGAGAGCTGGGCGGCCAGGGCGCCGGTCTTGCCGCGCCGGGCTTCGTCCTCGAGACGGTTCACCAGGTCGACGGTGTTGAAGTAGCGACCACGCGCCCCGGCCCGCACGACGTTGGCGGTGATGGCGATGGCCAGGTGGGTCTTGCCGGTGCCCGTGCCGCCGACCAGGACGATGTTGCGGTGATCGGCCAAGAATGAGCCGCCGTGCAGGGCGCGGACCAGGCCCTCGTTGATCGGCGAGCTGTCGAAGGTGAAGCGCGCCAGATCCTTCATCGCCGGCAGCCTGGCGGCGGTGATCCGGTAGCGGATGGAGGCGGCCTGGGCGACGGCCTCGATCTGGTGGAAGCCGTCGAAGGGACCCACGAACGGCGCCAGGAACGGGCGCTCGGCCTCGAACACCTCTTGCACCGTGCGGTCGCGATACTCGGGGTGACGGTCGTTGCGCGCCCGGCGCTCACGCTCGGCTTCCAGCCAGCCGTTGAGCTCCTCCAGGGTCCTGAACCGAGGGCGCGGCTTGAAGATGTTGTCGCGGGCGTAGCCGACCTGGTTCTCCACCTGGCCCTTCTCCCAGCCCGAGGCCGGGGTGCAGGCCACCGGCTCGATCAGATAGTGCGAGCACATCTGCTCGAAGCGCCGGTTGAAGCGCCGAGTCTTGCCGGCGAACACCGCCTCCACGGCGGTCTTCATGTTGTCGTAGATGCCCGCCGGGTGACGCCGCCGAACAGCGCGAAGGCCCGGGCATGGGCGTCGAACACCATCTCCGGGTCTCGCGCGGATAGGCGCGGATGTAGAAGCGGCGGCTGTGGCTGAGCCGCAGGTGGGCCACCTTCACCGTCAGCGGCGTGCCGCCGATCTCCACCTGGTCGTGGCTCCAGTCGAACTGGTAGGCGTCGCCCGGCGCGAAGCTTAGGGGCACGAAGGCCTCGACCGGCGAGCTGACGCCCCGGCGCTGATCGGCCCAGCAACCCGCGTAGCGCCGAACCGCATCATAGCCGCCGTCATAGCCCTCGCGGCTCAGAAGGTCGGCGATCCGCGTCAGGGTCAGCCGGTCCTTGCGCGGGCCGGACGCGTTGGCCTCCAGCATGCCCTCCAGGCGCTCGATGAAGGTCCCCAGCTTGGGATGCGGCTGCTCGCGCCGCTCGTACTCCAGCAAGGTCTCTCCCGACCTCAGAACCTTGCGCACCGTGTTGCGCGCCAGGCCCATCTCTCGCGCGATCGTCTTCACGCCCTTGCCCCGCGCGAAGTGCTCGCGCCGGATCTTCGCCACCGTCTCCAATACCAACATCCCCGTCTCGATCCGCAGCTCCACAAGCCCCCGATTTGGCCATCAAAGCCTCAAGGACAGGGGGTCATTTTTGGACGCCGATATCCCCGAGAAGGGGGTCACTTTTGCAAGCCGAAACACAGCGGAAGGGACCCGGCTCTTCCGCCTTTTTTTGCGTTCGCAGCGAGGCTGGACAACATCAGATCAGCGAGGCGATGCCGATCAGCCCGACCCCAAGCTTGCGTGCGTCCTCTCCGTTCGTGATCCCGGCCGCCGAGAGCGGCTCGCGCACGACGAAATGCATCTGCACCGGGCCTGGATAGCGCGGCCTCGTCACCGTGAACACCGCCCGCACGGGCCGATGCAGGCCGGGCGCGGCGACCGTGGTGATCCGCACGCCCTCGACCCAGATCTCGACCTCCTGAGTGGCGTCGGGCGAAGCTGGAAATGACGCGAGATCCACCGCCAGGACGACGCCCTTGCCATAGGCTTCCCGCCAATCAAACGCAAAGGTGGCGACAGCCCCATCCGCCCAAACGCCCCAGTCTTCTGGCGGACACCAACCGGAAACCAGGCCCGCGACGACCGACGGATGGTTGCCGGAAACACGCATGTCGGGCAGCGTCGCCGCCGGCAGCATCGGCGCCACATGGTTGATCCCGGTCAGGCCCCAGGTTTCTTCGATCAGGCCGCGCAATGCCGCGCCGCCCAAGGCGAGAACCGGCGGACCGCCGCTGGGTTCGCGACCGGTCAGAACCGCCACGGCGTCGGCGATCGCGCCGGGTAGAGCTTGGGCGCGAAACGCGGTCAGCTCTGGCGAAAGTGGAAACCCGTGCGAGGCGCCGGGAGCCAGGGCCTCGGCGGCGACGCCGAAATAGCAGGCCTCATGTAGCAGCGAGGACGAAACCGCCACCACCGTCGCGATCCGACCGCTGGCCAGAAGGGCGTAGGTGCCGGACGTTGTGAACCGTAGGTTCGGGATTTTGACCAGCTCCAAGGCGGAAGCGACGTCGAAACCCGCATAGGGATGGGCGCGAGCCAGCAGCAGGTCATGATCCTTAGCGATCTCGCCGATCCGATCGGCAAAATCAGCGAGGCTGACAAAGCGCCCGTCGTTGATCAGCGCGCGGTCCATGGCCATCTGGCCGGCGATCAGGGCGAGGCGGCCTGCTTCCAGCCCTTCGGGAGCCGTCGCCGAGCCGCTGATACGGCACCTGAGCAAGCCCGCCGCCCAGAACAATTCTCGCTCATCGGACTTGGCGCGCTCCAGCGCCGCGGCGAACACAGGATGGTTCGACGCGCCCAACAGCAGAAGATCATCGAGGAAACGGCAGGGATGGATGGCCAGGTTCAGCAAGGCGACAGCCGAGGCCTGGATCACGCCGCTCAACGTGGCGGGCAATTCGAAGCCGATCACGATCTTGCCCGCCACGGCGGTTTCAATACGCGCTTTCAACGCGTCGTCGATTGGCGCGCTGGAACGATTCAGCCATTGGACGCCCAAGTCTTCCAACGCGGCGGAGTCGGCGATTGTCGTGACGCTCGAGCCGACCGCGTCGTGATCAAGAATCTCGACCGTGACGTGATCCAGATGACTCAGAGCCGAACGCATGAGATCGCGCATTAGCTCAGCGTTGGCCTGCTGATGCCAAACCAACCCACCCTCGGTAGAGGTTACGCGAAACAGGTCACAGGCGATAACGACACTAGGCTTTGCGACAACTGGCGGATCGACTTGGATTAGGGCTTCATCGTTCACTGTTGTTGCCTCCGGACCGCTACGCACTAGATGTTCGACCTAAACGACACCCAGCTGAATCAGTCGACGCTTGTATAGTTCTCCAATGACGATCGGGGAATGGTGTTTGATCATATAGCGTCTCGCCTCTTCGCCGAGCGAGCGGACACGTTCCGGCTCCTCCCGAAGCCGGCGCATCATCGCCGCAGCAGCATCAAGATCGGGTTCGGCCCACACTTGATTGTAGCCGAAGGGATAGGCGTTCGGCGGTACGGGAACCAGCGTATAAGGAACAGCTTCCGAATTGGCGGGCGTCATGTATTCGGCATTGCCCGAATAGGCCGTAGCGACAACGGCCTTGCCCGCCGCCATTGCCTCGGCCGGGGCGCGGCCGAAACCTTCGGAACGATGCAGCGACACCAGGACGTCGCAGCAATTGACCAGTCCGTGGATTGCCGAGGCCGAGAGAGTTTCTGTGATCAGGGTCACATCTGGTCGATCGCCGATCGCGGCGCGCAAGGATTCCAGCTCGGCGGGGAAACGCATCGACGACAGCGTCTTGATCACCAGCCGAGGCGCGTTCTTGCCCTTGGTCGGCTTCGGAAACGCTCGCTGGAACGCGACCAGCGCACCCTCGGGATTCTTGCGGGTGGCGAACGAGGCGAGGTCGAAATGCAGCAGAAAGATCATATCGCCGGCCGGCAGCCCGAAATCCGCGCGGTTCCAGCCTTCGTAGCCCTCGGCTAATTGAACAGCCAGAGGCATGTGGAGAACGCGCTTGGCGACCTTGGTCGAGATCGCGCCCTGAATGAACCTTGACGGGGCCCAGATCTCCTCGAATTCGTCGAAGGCGCCGACCCAAGCGTCTGGAAACTCCGACAGCTCCCACGCCGGGTAGACAATGTTGATCCGCCCGTCGAAGTCGGCGCCGATCCGTCGGCGAACTTCCGGCAACTGATCGGCATTGACGTGGAACAGATTCGCTCGGTGAATCGGCCGGTCGACAATCGCGGCGTCGAAGCGGTTGTCCTCGGTGCGCGCCGCGATGTGACGGCCCACATCGACAATTGAATAGGGCACACCCTGCGCGCCGAAGGCCGCGGCGGTCATGCGGACATGCTCGCCCATGCCGAGCTCGGCGCGCGCATAACCTATCAGCGATGCTCCGGCCCCTAGCCCGGTCTTAATCTTCTGCGGCCGCGGCCCGCGGCGTGACACGACGCCGCCAAACGCCATCCGTGTAGCCGCCGCCCGAATACGCTGGCGCGCGTCTACTGGCAGGCGGCTATAGATTGGCCGCAACACTTCATAGCGCGACAGGGCGGAGCGGAGCACGGCCCTGGCCGAGAGACCCGCGACCGATGGTGTCGTAGCGCCGGGCTCGGGAGGGGGCGAGACCGCCAGATCCTCGACGCCGGCCGCTCTGGCTCCGGTAGCGTGGAACCAACGCGCCAAGGCCCAGCGATGCGCCTCGTCGTTGAGGTTCCAGGTGTCTCGCAAGACTTCGTCCTGGAGCCAGGCCGTATGCATGACCCGTGTCACCACTGGCCCGGGTAGGCCGGCGTACCGGGGCTCGGGCTCCTGGGCGAACGCCACGGCGACGGCCAAGGCTGGCCGCGTCTCGGCGAGCCGACCTTCCGGCGCCGCCTGTCGAAAGATCTCGCGCAATATTCTGGGAATGGGTCGCCCGTCCGGCGAGACGTTGTAGGCGTAGCCATAGGAAGGGAGCGACACGCTCGCCGCTAGCACCTTCCTGCCATAGATCTGAGCCAGGGCGGCGAACTGACCAACGTTGCTGGCGTCGAAACGCGACTGGTGCTTGGAAAGCAAGCGGGGGTTTTCAGGATCGTAGCCACTGAAATGAGCGAACACCAAGGGCTCGCCCGCCGCCGTCCACTGGTCGCCGACCCGCGCGACCGGTCGGTGCATCAGGTTCCAATAGGCGACGTTGTAGCCGGGATGGCGCAAGATGAGCGTCCGGCCAATGAAACACGGCAGGAGGTCGCACCACTTCTGATCGGTGAACAAGCCCGCCGCCAGATCCGACACCGCACCAAGGCGGAGCCTCTCGTTCCACCAACTCACGAAAGTCCTGGTTTCCTCGCATCGACGCAGCGCCAGAAAGCCCAGGTTGAATACCCCTACCTGAAGCATCTCGCCGTCCGACGGCCTCAGGTCATCGCGGATAGACTCGGTGATATGCGGCGTAACCACCGCGTCCGTCGTGCCCAGGTCCAACGGCTCTAGAGCCGCGGACATCGGCGCAAGCACATAGGTGTCGGGATCCAGGTAGACGACCTTCTCGAACCCTTCGTCAAACAGGCGGGCGATACAGGCCGGCTTGATCGCAGTGCTCAGTTCGGTGACGTCATAGCGCATCACCATATCGTCCCAGTCTGGGAGGTTCAGGGTGCGCGCCAAGGTGACCGGAAAGGCTTCGCTCAAGGGCTGATAACCCTGGTCGTCCTCGTCCGAAAGAAACAGGCGCAGCGCGGTGTCCGGATGCTGCTCCCGGATACTCTCTAGGCACACTCGAGCCCGCGATAGGTAGTTCTTCGCGCATATCGTGAAGGCGACAGTCGACATGGTGGAGCAAGCCTCCAGAAAATCGACATCGCCACGCATCGGATGCGCGGCGATGCCCCGGACTTTAAAGGGTGCGCCAGACGCGCCTCAGACGGGGCGCAGTTCGTCCGGCAAGTCCTCCTTCGGTCCGAAAAAGGCGACCTGCCCCTTATCCAGTACAAGGATCTTATTGCAGGTCGAGTCGAGCAAGGCGAAGTTGTGCGACGCCAGAACTAGCACCCTGGCTTGCGAGACCAGACTCGTCATGCGCTCGGCCACCTTGTGCAGGAATGCAGCGTCGCCGGCGCCCAGCCACTCATCGAGAATCAATACGTCCGAGGTGAAGCTCGTCGCGAGGGTGAACATCAGACGCGCGGACATACCGGCCGAATAGCTCTTCATCGGCAGGTCGGCATAGCCACCCAGTTCCGAGAAATTGATGATGTCGTCCATGCGCTCGCGAATTTCGCGACCGCGCAGGCCGCGCAGGCGCGACATGATCTTGATATTGTCTACACCCGTAGCTTCCCAGTCGACGCCATGGCCAATGTCGAGCATCGACGAGACCTGACCGCGCACATCGATTTTGCCTTCGCTGGGTTCGTAGACCCCAGCCAGCACCTTGAGCAAAGTCGTCTTACCCGAGCCATTGTGCCCGACCAGACCAAGGCGATCGCCTTCGTGGAGCCTGAAGCTCACATTGTTCAGGGCACTGACGTGCACGACGTCGTTGCTGCCTTTCAATAGACGTCCGCCGACGGCGAGGTTGATCGCGGCGTGCCGGAGCGACTGCGCGCGGATCGAATAGATCGGGTAGACGAGGCCGACGCGCTCTAGCGACACCAGGGAGGGGGACATTAGCGGTTCCTCTGACGAGACTAGACCCAGAAGGGGATTTTGCGGCGGAAGGCCGAGAAGGTGATCAGCCACAGCACCATTACGATCGCCAGGGTCGTCAGGCCGCTCAACCACGAATGAGGCGGCGCTGGCCGACCCAACAGCGGCTCCCGCATCAGTTCCAGCAGGTGGAAGAAAGGGTTGGCCGCAACCAGGATGGCTCGCTTGCCGGTCATCGCTGCTGGAGACCAGAAGATCGGGGTCATAAAGAACAGCACCTGACCCAGATAGGGCAGCATGAACCGCAGGTCGCGATAGCGCGCGGCGACAATGCCGATGATCGGCGTCACGAACGCCGAGAACAACGTCAGCACAGCGAAGGCCGGGATGATCTGCCAATGCGGAAAGTGGAAATTATGCACCAGCAACGTCATGGCGTAGAATACGACCAAACTGTGCGCCAGCAGGATCAAATTCTTCGTCACATAACGTAGAGTGTAATAGGTAAAGGGGAAGGCGTGATTGCGGATCGAGCCCGAAACACTGACAAAGACCTCGGGAGCTTCGGTTAGCGTTGGACCGAGGAAGTGAATCCAGGTCAAATAACCCGCCATCACCAAGGGAAGGAACTCTGGCAGCGGCTGCTTGAAGATAGCGCCAAATGTTACCGCCAAGGCCGCCGATGTGGCGATCATTCCACCCGAAATCCACAAGGGGCCGAAGATTGACCGGCGATATTTAGAAATCACATCTTGCCAAGCAAGATAAGACCAAACATGCCAAGCTTTTAGAGCGGAAACTACGTCCCGCATCGCGCGCCCGACCGAAGTGAACATCTAGAAGCCTTTGTGGAGTGATCGCTATTTTCTATAATTTAGTTCGAAGTGTGGCGGATGGCACCTTGAAACGCCATTCCTGACAATCGTGGTTAGAGATGATCCATACTCGGCACCATACAGCGGCTGGGCTTCCCTGCTGCTCAAGCAGGCAAAGACGCATCGCGCTTGGGTGGAGTTTTCATACGCTCGAATTCGCACAATCCTCGCAGCGGGTCTACCCGGCAATTCGAAAATCGTCGTGTTTTTCCTTGCCTGATCCTGAAACGCTGCTTCGGTCCGCGGACCCGAAGCCTCGCGAAACATGACGATCCACACCTTTGCTTGAGTCAACCGCCTGGGTTGCAATTGATAAGCTCGCAAGGCACGCCCCGCCTGAGTTGTTTTCAGTCTCCGTTGTGCGATTTGACCGCCTGATGGAGATAACTCGGTCCTCATTCCCCTTGCGCCACCAAACATCGCGCGCCGCGCCCGTCATCGCGCCTGCATCGACATTGCCCCGGGCAGGTCGACGCTCTAGGTTCCGGGACCTGGAATTTCAGGCTAAACGGGCGCCATGACTGTCGACATCACCACCATCCGCGCCGCGGCCGCTCGCCTGGCCGGCCACATTGAGCGCACGCCGTGCCGCTATTCCAAGACCCTGTCGAAGATCACCGGGGCCGAGGTGTGGGTGAAGTTCGAGAACCTGCAATTCACCGCCGCCTACAAGGAGCGCGGCGCACTGAACAAGCTGATGCTGCTGTCGGACGCCGAGAAGGCCAAGGGCGTTATTGCCGCCAGCGCCGGCAACCACGCCCAGGGACTGGCCTATCACGGGGCCCGGCTCGGCGTGCCGGTGACCATCGTCATGCCCAGGACCACCCCGTTCATCAAGGTGCAGCACACCCGCGACTTCGGGGCCACCGTGGTCATTGAGGGCGAAACCTATGACGATGCGTCGAGCCACGCCCGCAAGCTGCAGGAAGAACAGGGCCTGACCTTCGTCCATCCGTTCGACGACTACGACATCATGGCCGGCCAGGGCACCATCGCCCTGGAAATGCTGGAAGACGTTCCTGACCTGGAGATCCTGCCTGTGCCGATCGGCGGCGGCGGCCTGATCGGCGGCGTAGCGACGGCGGCCAAGGCCATCAAGCCCGAGATCCGCATCATCGGTTGCGAGCCGGCGATGTACCCGTCCTTCACCGCCAAGATGCGCGGCGTGGCGGCCCATTGCGGCGGCCAGACCATCGCCGAGGGCATCGCGGTCAAGACAGTCGGGGAACTGACCTACGCCGTCGCTCGGCCGCTGATCGACGACGTGGTGCTGCTGGAAGAGCCGCATATCGAGCAGGCCGTGGCGCTCTACTGCAATGTCGAGAAGACCATCGCCGAGGGGGCCGGCGCGGCTTCGCTGGCCGCCCTGCTGGCCTATCCCGAGCGGTTCCGCGGCAAGAAGTGCGGCCTGATCCTGTGCGGCGGCAATATCGACACCCGCCTGCTGGCCTCGGTGCTGACCCGCGAACTGGTCCGCGCCCACCGGCTGGTGTCCCTGCGCATCGTCGGCGACGACCGCCCGGGCCTGCTGTCGACCGTGGCCAATGTCATCGGCACGGCGGGCGCCAACATCATCGAGGTCAACCACAACCGCCTGGCCCTCGACGTGCCGGCCAAGGGCGCGGAGTTCGACATCACCATCGAGACCCGCGACGCCCAGCACACCCAGGAGGTCATCGACGCCCTGCGCGAGAAGGGTTACCCGCCGCGGGCGGTTTAGCCCCCAGGACCGCACAACCTGGAATGGATCAAAACGCCGATGTAAGCTCAATCGGGTGCTCCGGCAAGCTGGTCACACTTTCATGACATTGACTGGCCGGACCCTACTATGGTCGGCTCATCTTCAGATTTCATCGATTTGGGGTGCGCACCATGGAACCGTCGACCGAGGCTTCGAAAGCTGATCAGGTTCGCGCTCTAGTCCAGCTTGCCGGGGCCGTCGTCCATTTCGACCTCCCTGACCTCAACTTTCAACCTGCTGGCCTGTTCCAGTGCACCGGCTGGGTCTTGCGAGCATGCTTCAACGACTCTATTGAGTTCGACATCAACGGCATCCGAATAGATCAAATCCATTGGCATACGCGACCTGACGCCGCAGAAGTCTATCCTGAGATGCATACCTCAGGTTTCGCCTTCTAGATCGACGCAAATGAACATGCCGGGCCAGCGTCCAAGGCGCTGACCCTCACCATCTCCGTCAACGGCGCCGCGGTCGGCACCCGATACCTCCGGGTGCTGCGCGACGACGACGACCGGTCCAAGACCATCTTCTACTTCATGCACGTGCCCAAGACCGCTGGCACGGCAGTCCTGTCGCGACTTCGCAGCGCGACGGCGAACCTGAAGATGCTCGAGATTTACGACTCGGACGGCAACTTTTCGCCGGCCCAGTTGCGCGCCCTGTCGCCGCGCTCGCTTCAGAAATACGATCTCATCTATGGGCACTTCGACTACGGCGTACACGCCAGCTTCGAGAACCCGCACAGGTACCTCACAATCCTGCGCGATCCGTTCGACTTCGTCCTCTCGCAGTACTTCTTCCCGAAATACGTGCTGCGCGAGCCGCTCCACATTGCCCATCGATCCATCTTCGATTTCCTGAATGAACATTCGGGCCACCTGGACAACAGCTTCTGTCGCGCCCTATGAGGCGACATCCCTTTCGACCAGCCCCTGAGCCATGCCGACTATAACCGGGCGCTCTCGAACATGGACAAGGACTTCGCCTTCGTCGGCATGCGCGAGCGGCTGTCGGAATCGATGACCCATATCTCGCGCCTGCTCGGCGTAGATCTGGCCGGCGGCCTGACAGGCGAGAATGTCACCCCGCCAACGCCGGAACGCGCCAATCTCGACATGCGCGCCTTCAGGGCCGCCGCCGCGGACCGCCTGCAGTACGACCTGATGCTCTACGAGGAGGTCGGCCGGCGTTATTTCGGCCTCGGCGCCAAGCGCCGCGCCAAAGCCACCGCCCAGAGCGGGGCCCCCACGCCCCATGTCAACGGCGAGGCCCTTGAACCCGCGCCGCAGATCGCGGGCCCCAGCGGCTTCGCGTCGGTCGAAACCTCACTCGACGCGCTTTGACAGCGTGCCGGTCCGTTTCGAGTGGGTTCATCCGAAACGGACCGGCGTCTAGAGCAGCCCCAGGATCATCGCCCGGGCCGCTTCGCCCAGGTCCGGCCGCTTCAGAGCCATCGCCACATTGGCCCGCAGCAAGCCGATCTTGTCGCCGCAGTCATAGGTCTCGCCCTCGTATTCCAGGGCGTGGAAATCCTGGGTCTTGAGCAGCGTCAGCATCGAGTCAGTCAACTGGATCTCGCCCCCGGCCCCCTTGCCCTGCTGGGCCAGCAGGTCGAAGATTTCCGGCTGCAGGATGTAACGGCCCGAGATGAACAGGTTCGAGGGTTCGGTCCCCTTGGCCGGCTTTTCGACCATGCCGGTCATGCGGTTGAGGCGACCGTCCTGGCCGTTCAGCGCCACGATGCCGTACTGGTGGGCCATGCCGTCGGGGGCCGGCTCGACGACGACGATGTTGCCGCCCTTCGTGTCATAGGCCGCTATGGCCTGGGCAAGGGCCGGGACGCTGGCCGACATCACCATGTCGGGCAGCATCACCGCGAAGGGCTCGTCGCCGATGATGTCACGGGCGCACCACACCGCGTGGCCCAGGCCCAGCGGAGCCATCTGGCGCACGAAGCTCATCTCGCCGGGCTTGGGCAGTTCGCCCAGCAGCTCTTCCAACAGGGCGGTCTTGCCCTTGGCGGCCAGGGCGGCCTCAAGCTCGACCTGATGGTCAAAATAGTCCTCGATCGCGCCCTTGTTGCGGCCGGTCACGAAGACGAAGTGCTCGATGCCCGCCTTGCGGCCTTCCTCGACGACATAGGACAGGATCGGCCGGTCCACGACGTTGAGCAGTTCCTTCGGCGTGGTCTTGGTGCCGGGCAGAACCCGGGTGCCGAAACCGGCGACGGGAAGAACAGCCTTGCGGACGGGTTTCATGAAAGCCTCGTGAGCGGTCATCATATGGGGACGGGTTCTAGGGTGGCCCGCGCTTGCGCGCCACCACTGTTCGATGACGGGAAGCCTCAAAGCGCCCCGCGTCCAAAATCGATCCTTCGGACGGACCGGAACGCACGCGGATTCCGCGACGGCGATAAATGGTCTAGCACGGGGCGAACCTTCTCCCCGGAGCTCCCGCCATGGTCCGCAGCCTCAGCCTAATCCTCGCCCTGGGGGTCGCCCTGACCCTGTCGGCCTGTGGACCCAACCCGAAGCAGAAGCAGAGCCTGGACGCCGCCAACGCCTTCATGGCCGCTAACGCCAAACAGGCCGGCGTCGTCACCCTGCCCGACGGCCTTCAGTACAAGGTGGTGCGCTCCGGGCCCGACGACGGCGCCATGCCCGCGCCGATCGACACCGTGACGGTCAATTACGAGGGCAAGTTGACGGACGGCACGGTGTTCGACAGTTCCTACGAGCGCCACGAGCCGGCGACCTTCCCTCTGCAAGGCCTGGTACCGGCCTGGAAGGAAGCCTTGGTGATGATGCGACCCGGGGACGAATGGACCCTCTACGTGCCGCCCGGGCTCGGCTACGGCGCCGAGGACAAGGGTCCGATCCCCGGCAACAGCGTGATGGTCTTTCGTATCGAGCTGATCTCGGTGGAGTCCATGAAGATCCAGGCGCCCAAGGAGCGCGCGCCGACCTAGGCGGCCAGATCGCGCCGCGCTAGGGTCGCGTCATGATATCCTCCTCAGAAGCGCTTTCGGCCCGGGCGGTCGATATTCTCGGCACGCTGGTAGCGTTCGACACCACCTCGCGGCTGTCCAACCTGGCCCTGATCGCGTGGGTCGAGGCCTATCTCGCCGACCTGGGCGTCGCGTCTCGTCGGGTGCCCAATGCCGACGGCACAAAAAGCAACCTGCTGGCCAGCATCGGTCCGGCCATACCCGGCGGGGTCGTGCTGTCTGGCCATACCGACGTGGTGCCGGTCGACGGTCAGCCCTGGACCAGCGACCCCTTCGTCCTGACCCCGCGCGACGGCCGGCTGTATGGCCGGGGAACCTGCGACATGAAGGGCTTTCTCGCCCTGGCCCTGGCCGCCGCGCCGGACCTGGCGGCCGCCACGCTCGACCGGCCCGTGCACCTGGCCTTCTCCTATGACGAGGAGGTGGGCTGCCTGGGCGCGCCAGACATGATCGCGGTGATCGCCACCGAATTGCCCCGTCCCGCCCTGGTGGTGGTCGGCGAGCCCACCGACATGGTGGCGGTGCGCGGCCACAAGGGTATCGCCAGCTTCCGCGTCACGGTCACCGGACGCGAGGCCCACTCCAGCCTGACCCATCTGGGCGTCTCGGCCAACATGTTCGCCATCAAGCTGATGAGCCATCTGGTCGATCTGTCGGAGCGGCTGGAGCGCGAGGCCGACCCGGACTCGCCGTTCATGCCCAAGGGCGCCAGCCTGACGGTCGGTCAGGTGAACGGCGGCACGGCGGTCAACATCCTGGCGCGCGAATGTGTGTTCATCTTCGACTTGCGAATGCCGGCCGGTCTGAACGCCCAGACGATCCTATCCGACTTCTTCGCCCTGACCAAAACGCTGGACGCTCAGATCAAGGCCAAGGCCCCCGAGGGCGGCGTGGTGGTCGAGACCCGTTCGATGACCCCGCCCTTCGCGCCGGAGATCGACGGCGTCGCCGAGACCTTCGCCCGCCGCATCGCCGGCGACAATGGCCCGCCCCGCGTCGTGCCCTACGCCGCCGAGGCTGGCCAGTTCCAGGGGGCGGGCTTCTCAACCGTGATCTGCGGCCCCGGCTCGATCGACCAGGCCCACCAACCCGACGAATTCGTGGAAATCAGCCAGATGGAACGCGGCGCGACCTTCATGCGCCGCCTGATCGAGGACCTTTCCACGGGCGGATGACGATGCGGCGGCCGAAGAAGGCCACCGGATCGATCGCCATGACCCGCAGGATGTCGGCCGAACTGGCCTTGCGTCCAGCCTGAAGCCCGCGGCGCGAGGCCAGAATCGAATGGAAGGCTTCGCGTTTGAACGCCGCGCGGATACCCCGCCAGGCCGGGCCAGCGTCACCCCGGCGCAGGTGCAGCAGCAACAGACCGGCGGTCACCGCCACGTGCAGCGGCGCGGTCAGCCACAGCAACAGTGGCGGGGTATTCTTCAAGAAGGTCCAGATGCGGTTGCGAGAGCCATGAAAGATGGCGAAGTCCGAGCGCACACCGGTGCTCGCGGATCCCACGTGCTCAACCCGGGCGCCAGGCAGGAACAGGGTCGTCTCGCCGGCTAGCCGCAGGCGGTAGCCCAGATCGACGTCCTCGCAATAGCAGAAGAACCGCTCATCGAAGCCGCCCAGCGCCAGGAACAGATCGCGGTCGATCATCGTCGCCGCGCCGCAGGCGGAGAACACCTCGCCTTCGGCCAGATCAACCGGCAGGCGCCGCCGATAGCCGCCCCGGAACGGGATCCCGGCTGAGGTCATCACGTCCCCTGCCCCGTCCATCAGGCCCGGCTCGTCGGCCACCATCTGCAACGAGGTGAAGCAGCGCACGGCGGGGTGTCGCACAGCGCCCGTTACCAGGCTTTCCAGCCATGTGACCTGCGCGTAGGCATCGGGATTGAGCAGCACCAGCCAGCGACCCCGCGACTCCCGCGCCGCCAAGTTGTTGCCCGCGGCGAAGCCCAGATTGGTCCCAGGCTCGATGAGGCGGATCGCGGGATCGGCCGCCCCCGCCATCTGAGGGGCGCCGTCGCTCGAAGCGTTGTCGATGAGAAGAATTTCGAAATCGGCGAAGGTCTGGGCGCGCAGCCCCGCCAGGCAGCGCTCCAGAGTTGGACCGCTCTGGTAGGCGACGATGACAACGCTGATCAGCGGCGCCTTGCTCTTGCCATTGCCGGTCGGGCGGGCCATGCGTGGCGCACTCATGTCTAGAGGACTGAATTGATGAAGATCACGCCGATGGCGATTCCCGAGGTGCTACTTATCACGCCGGCGCGTCATGGCGACGAACGAGGTTGGTTTTCCGAGACCTTTCGGCAATCGGCGCTAGAGGAAGCCGGCTTCACAGGCGGGTCTTTCGTGCAGGACAACCATGTGCGCTCGACCACTCGCGGCATCCTGCGAGGCTTGCATTTTCAGAAGCCGCCACATGCCCAGGACAAGCTGCTGCGCTGCGCGCGCGGTACGATCCTCGACGTCGCGGTGGATATCCGCAAAGGTTCGCCGACCTTCGGCCAATGGGTTGGCGCCGAACTGTCGGCCGACAACGCCGCCCAGTTGCTTGTGCCCAAGGGCTTCGCCCACGCCTATTGCACCCTGACTGAAGAGTGCGAGGTGCTCTATAAGGTCACCGACTACTACGCGCCGGCGGCGGAGGGCGCACTGAGGTGGAACGATCCGGCCTTGGCCATCGACTGGATTGTGCCGGCCCGCGAGATTTCGACCAATGAACGCGACGGCAAGGCTTCCCTGCTGGCCAACCTCGACACGCCGTTCGTCTACGACGACGGCGCTTAAGCTCTCAGACCTTGTTCGGACGACGGTCCCGCGACCCGGCGCTAGTCGCCCTGCTGGCCGTCGTAGCGTCGAGTGCTACAAAGAGACCGCCCACGAAGCCGTGATCCTCCGAGCGAACCGGACAGACGCTGACCGATCTGGCGACCGGGAAAGCGCCCGTCGCCCTCCTCAGGGCATTGATCAACGACTATCGAAGGCCCGCCGCAAATGATATCCCGCGCTGGAAATGCGCGTTTCGATAGAGTGTGTCAGGGCGTCCGCCGCCCCGACGCCGCGGTATCGGCCTGAAAGGACTTAAGCGTGAAGATACTTGTTACTGGCGGCGCGGGCTTCATCGGCTCGGCGGTGTGCCGTCTTCTGATCCGCGAAACGGGGGATCAGGTCATTAATCTGGACAAGCTGACCTATGCCGGCACCCTGACCTCCGTGGCCGAGGTTTCCGAGTCTCCTGACTACGCTTTTGTCCAGGCCGACATCGCCGACCGCGCCGCGGTCAAGGCGATCTTCGAGGCCCACAAGCCGGACGCCGTGCTGCACTTGGCCGCCGAGTCGCATGTCGATCGCTCGATCGTTGGCGCCGGTCCGTTCATCGCGACGAACATCGTCGGGACCTATGTGATGCTCGACTGCGCCCTGGACTATTGGCGCGGCCTGACCGGTTCGGCCAAGGACGCCTTCCGGTTCGTCCACGTCTCGACCGACGAGGTGTATGGCAGCTTAGGCGACGAGGGGCTGTTCGACGAGACGACCCCCTACGCCCCGACCTCGCCCTACTCGGCTTCGAAGGCCTCGGCCGACCACCTCGCCCTGGCCTGGTTCCACACCTACGGCCTGCCAGTGTTGGTCTCCAACTGCTCCAACAACTACGGACCCTATCACTTCCCCGAGAAGCTTATCCCGCTGATGATCCTCAACGGCCTGCATCGCCGCCCGCTCCCGGTGTATGGCGACGGGGCCAACGTCCGTGACTGGCTGTTTGTCGAGGATCACGCCCGCGCTCTGCGCCAAATTCTGGAAACCGGCCGTCCGGGGGAAAAGTACAATGTTGGCGGCCGCAATGAGCGGACCAACCTACAAGTGGTCCACACCATCTGCGATCTGCTCGACGAATTGGCCCCCAACGTCGAAGGTTCACGCCGGGACCTGATTACGCATGTCACCGATCGGCCCGGCCACGACCGCCGCTATGCCATCGACGCCACCAAGCTGGAAACCGAGCTAGGCTGGCAGGCGCGCGAGACATTCGAGACCGGCATCCGCAAGACCGTCGAGTGGTATCTGTCGCGCGCCGACTGGTGGGCGCCGTTGCGCGAAGTCTACGACGGCAAGCGTCTGGGCTTGCCGGCGGCAAAGGTCGAATGATTCATGACGGGATCGATCCTGGTATTCGGCCGTCACGGCCAGGTAGCGCGCGAACTGGCGTTTTTGGGCGAGATGACAGGCCGCCCCATGGTGTTCGCGGGCCGTGAGACCCTCGACCTGAACGACTTCGGCGCGGTCGAAGGCTTGATCATTCAGAACGTTCCGAGCGCCGTGATCAACGCCGCGGCTTACACCGCCGTCGATAAGGCCGAGATTGAGCCCGAAGTCGCCTACGCCCTCAATCGCGACGCGCCGGCCGCGATGGCCCGAGCCTGTGCGGCTCGCGACCTGCCGTTCGTGCATTTTTCCACCGACTATGTCTTCGCCGGCGACCTGGATCGTCCCTATGTCGAGACCGACCCAACGGGTCCCACCGGCGCGTACGGCGCCAGCAAACTGGCTGGCGAGGAGGCGGTGGCGGCGGCGGGCGGCACGGCGATCATCCTGCGTACCTCTTGGGTTTATAGCGCGCAGGGCGCCAATTTCGTGAAGACAATGCTGCGTCTCGCCGCCGATCGCGACGAACTCGGTGTGGTCGGCGACCAGCTAGGCCGCCCGACTTGGGCCCGCGACTGCGCCGAGGCCGCCTTGCTTGCGGTCGACGCCTTGACGGTCGACCGGTCGCTCACGGGTGTGTACCATCTGAGCGGAGCCGGCGACGCGAGTTGGGCCGATCTGGCGAAAGCCGTTTTCGAGATATCGGCCGTGCGCGGGGGTCCGTCGGCCCACGTTCGGGCGATCGCCACCGAGGCCTATCCCACCCCCGCCAAACGTCCAGCCAATTCGCGGTTGGACTGCGGCAAGATTCTCGCCGCGCTAAGCTGGTGCTGTCGTCCCTGGCGCGAAAGCCTGGCGGCCTGCATGGCCGAAATGGAGCTATAGTTACCCATGAAGGGCATTGTTCTCGCCGGCGGGTCCGGCACGCGCCTCCACCCTCTCACTCGGGCGGTCTGCAAGCAGCTGCTGCCAATCTACGACAAGCCGATGGTTTATTATCCGATCAGCACCCTCATGCTGGCGAACATCCGCGATATCCTGATCATTTCGACGCCCAAGGACATTCCGCTGTTCAAGGACCTGTTGGGCGACGGCTCCGACTGGGGTGTACGCTTCGAGTACGCGATTCAGGAAACCCCGCGCGGTCTAGCAGACGCCTTCATCGTCGGTGAGGAGTTCATCGGCGGCGACAAGTGCGCCCTGGTGTTGGGTGACAACCTGTTTTTCGGCCATGGCCTCAGCGAGGCGTTGCTCGAGGCCTCGGGATTGGACGCTGGCGCGGTGGTGTTCGCCTACCACGTGCAGGATCCCGAGCGTTACGGTGTCGTCGAGTTCGACGACCAGGGTCGAGCTATCTCCCTTGAGGAAAAGCCTGAAAAGCCGGCGTCCAGCTGGGCGGTCACTGGGCTGTATTTCTACAGCAACGCGGTGGTCGAGATGGCGAGAGACCTGCCACCATCGCCACGCGGTGAACTGGAGATCACCGATATCAACCGCCTTTACATGCAGAAGGGCGAGCTGTCGGTTTCCAAGCTGGGCCGCGGCTTCGCTTGGCTCGACACCGGCACGCACGACAGCTTGGTCGAGGCAACGGAGTTCATTCGCGCCATCGAAAAGCGGCAGGGGCAGAAGGTCGGCTGTCCAGAAGAGGTCGCCTTCGGCAAGGGCTGGATTTCCGCGGAACAGCTGGCCACCATGGGCGAAGCCATGGGCAAGACGGAATACGGGCGCTATCTGATTGAACTGGCCAAATAGGCGATGGCATAAGCGAGACCCTTATTGCGCGCGCTCCGTCGTTTCGCGTCGCACGTGAGTTTAACTGTACCTGGGTCAATGCGATTGAGTTGGCGTCTTGAGGGGGACGAGGCATGGCGACGATCACCGGCACGGAAGGTAGCGACGCCCTTGTCGGCGGTGCGGTCACCGATCTGATCGATGGCATCGGCGGCGCCGATAACATCCAGGACGACAGCGGCGACAACGACATCATTCTCGGCGGCGCCGGCGATGACACGATCTCTGTCCAACGCACGTTTTCCAGCGCGGGCGGCCTGATCGCGATCGATGGCGGGGCCGGCAACGACAGCATCACCGTTCTCGGTTTTTCCCACGCGCCGAGCTTCGACTGGAAGATCGACGGCGGCGACGGCGCCGACACGCTTCAGGTGCGCTGGCTGACGCGCTTCTCCATCGATCTGGGCGCGGGCAACGACTACATCAGTCTCGACCTTCCGGTGTCGGGCGGCTCCATCGCGTTGGGCTCGGGAGTCGATCGCGTCTACCTGACCCCAAACTATGACCACTACCCGGCGCCAGGCGACTCGTACCTGACGATCAAGGACCTGGGCCCCGAAGATTCAATCGACCTGGCCGCCTTCACCTACGGGATCACCGCATGGGACAAGGTCGCCAACCTTTTCACCACCGGCCACCTGCGCGCCACCCAGTCCGGGGCGAACGTGCTAATCGACATCGACATGAACGGCGGCGGCAACAGCTGGGCTTCCCTGCTGCGGCTGACGGACCGCACCCTGGCTCAGATCACGTCGCTGAATCTCGGCGGCATGCCTCTCGACGGCGGCGCGGTCGGCGTCACCTACACCACCGCGGCCAGTCCCTACAGTGTCTACAGCGGCTCAAGCGGTTCGGATCATCTGACGGCGGGCGAGGACACCCTCTACCCGTTTCTGCAAGGGCAGGACGGCGACGACGTCCTGATCGCCAACAGCACCGGCACGGCGATGTCGGGGGGCGCCGGCGACGACCATCTGATCGGCGGCCTTGGCAACGACTATTTTGACGACGGCCTGGGTAACGACGTGATCGAGGGCAGGGGCGCCGACGATACGCTTCAGTTTACGCCTTCGAACCAGGGTGGCGCGGCGTTCGTGCTCGGGAAGACTGGCCCGCAAGATACCGGTTCTGGCTTCGACACGGTGACGGGCGTCACAAGTGTCCGAGGCACCGATTACGCCGATCACTTCACGACCGACACTTCCGTCAACCGGGCGATCCAGCTCTCGGGCGGCGCGGGCGACGACGTGTTGACAGGCGGCGCCGGCAGCGATCGATTGGATGGAGATCAAGGCGACGATCAGGTTTCGGGTGGCGCGGGCAACGACCAAATCTCAGATTCTGGCTCAGGCTCAGACACCTATGACGGAGGAGCAGGCGACGACTGGCTCGTGATTTCCTACAGCGACCGGGGCGTGACCATCGACCTGACCGTGACGACCCCGCAGGCGAGCGGCCATGGCGACCAGGACATCATCCTCAATATCGAGCATGTCAGCGGCACGGGCTACGCGGATACACTTTCGGGCGGCACCGGAGCCAATAGCTTGCTTGGCGCCGGCGGGGATGACATTCTGATAGGCCGAGGCGGCGACGACGAGCTGACGGGTGGCGAGGGTTCCGACTATCTGAACGGCGGCGCGGGCAACGATACGTTGTTTGGCGCCGCCTATTTCAGCGACTCGAGCGAGACCGGCGGCGATACGCTGATCGGCGGTGCCGGCGTGAACTACCTGAGCGGCGGTGGCGGTCACGATCTCTAAGTGGTTGGCCAGGGGCGCGATAATATCATCGGTTTCAAGGTCGGCGTCGATCTGATCGAAGCCGACGACCTGTTCGTCCTCAAGGTTTCCGAGCAGCTCTGGGGCCCGGAAAAGGATCCGGGCTATTCCGAGGTCAACGCCACCCTGTCCAACGGCGCGGAACTCGTTTTCCAGCGCTTGCGCGCCGCCGACATCACCGATGCAGTTTTCACTCACCTGAAAGCGGCAACCGTTGGCGACGCCGGGGCTGACACGTTTTCGGGAACGCCTACGGCCGACTGGATCGACGGCCAAGGCGGAGCCGACGTGCTGTCCGGTGGCGGCGGCGGCGACCGCTTGTCGGGTGGTGACGGGGCCGACACCATCCGGGGCGACCAGGGGGACGACGCACTGTCCGGCGACGCCGGCGAAGATTACCTGGCGGGCGGCGGAGGCAAGGACGCGCTTTCCGGTGGGCTCGGCCGGGACGCCTTGCTGGGCGGCGACGGCGACGACACCCTCGACGGCGGCGACGGAAACGACATACTCGGCGGCGGCTTGGGCAAGGACAGCCTTCTCGGCGGAGCGGGCGACGACACCATCACCCTGAGCCTCGGTTCGGACGTGATCGACGGCGGCGACGGCCAGGACACGCTGGTGCTGCCCGGACCCTTAACCGCCTACGCGGTCAAGGCGGTCTACGACGGGTGGGAAATACGCTCGGGAGCGGACTTCACTACCGTGCGGAATGTGGAGTCGGTCAGGTTCGGCGCGGCGGTGACCCCCTGGGCTGCGTTCGCATCGCCAGCCTTGATCGACGGTTTGCTCTACGCGGCCTCGTACAGCGATCTGGCTAAGGCCTTCAGGACCGACGCCAACGCCGCCGCCCAGCATTACGCCAATCAGGGGAGGCTGGAGAACCGCGCCGCGGACCTGTTCAATCCGCTGATCTACGCCGCCTCCAACAGCGACCTGACCCTGGCCTTCAAGGCCGACGCCAAGGCCGCGCTGACTCACTACCTCACCCAGGGCGTCTACGAGAACCGCTCGACCGGCGCCTTCGACCCGTTGATCTACGCCGCAAGTTCGATGGACTTGGCCAAGGCCTTCGGGACGGACGCCAACGCCGCGGTGACCCACTACTTGGTGCAGGGCGTCTATGAGCACCGGCCGGTGTCGACCTTCAACCCCTATTTCTATCTGGCTTCCAACAATGAACTGGTGCGCTCGTTCGGCAGCGACACCGATGCGGCAGTCCGCCACTATCTAACCCAGGGCGTCTTTGAGGGAAGGACCTTAGCCAGCTTCGACGCTCATCTTTACGCGGCATCCAATCCCGCGGTGGGCGCACGGGTCGGCGCGGACGCCAAGGCGGCGGCCCGCGACTATGTCGAGCACGGCTTCGACGACGGCCAGTCGATCAGCGGCTTCGACGCCCGAGCCTATGCCGCCAGTTCCAATGATCTAGCTAGGATCTTCGGGTTGGATGCCGAAGCGGCGATCACCCACTATTTGGAGGCCGGTCGGGCCGAGGGACGACCGCTCGATACGTTCGATTCTGTGGCCTATCTGCTGAGCTTCGGCGACCTGGCCGGTCTGGGCCCTAGCGGCGCGCTGACACAGTGGCTGACCAACGGCGCCGACGAAGGCCGAAACCCCGACCTCTTGTTCCACGGTCAAGATCAGACCAGCCAGGTTCTGACGACGGCCGGAATTCACGACTACCTGGGCGGCGCCGACCGCGACTGGTTCAGCATTGAGGTTCAGGCACATCAATTCGTGCATGTCCATGGCACGGCTGCCATAAATGGATATCCGGATATAGCGCTCTACGACTCCACGGGTCGTTTCGCGGCCGTCGCCGGCGGCGATCGCGCGCTGGACGTGCAGGTCGCTGGCGGGGGTACCTATTACGTTGTGGCGGTGAACCAGAG
Source organism: Caulobacter sp. DWP3-1-3b2 (assembly GCF_049896325.1). NCBI lineage: Bacteria > Pseudomonadati > Pseudomonadota > Alphaproteobacteria > Caulobacterales > Caulobacteraceae > Caulobacter > Caulobacter sp. DWP3-1-3b2. The sequence continues at coordinate 72,300 of NZ_JAFCUB010000001.1, read as the reverse complement.
CCAGAACGGTTTAGGAAACTATGCCTTGAATTTAACCCTCGGCAGTAGCGGCGTCGCTCACGACGCTTGGTTATTGTAAGGGGCGCACGGGCTGCGCCAGGTGAAGACGCGATTCAGCTCAACGCGCTGCGCAGCCGGGCCATCACCGTTCGACTTTGCGCGGGCTTGCGGCAGGCTACGATGTTGAATTGACCAGGTCTTTGATCCTTCAAAGTCATGTCCAGATCCGTCAGGTGCCCCACCATCCGGCCATCCTGCATGAGGTAGGTGTCCTGACCCGCCCAGGCGACGATTTCAAGACCCTCACCAACGGCCAAGGCGAGGGTTTCCTCCAGCGTATAGTGCTTGTAGTGAAAGTGGTTGCCGCTCGGCGCGTGGGGAAGCAGCTCCTCGTTGGGTGTTGAGAACACCAGCATACCGCCGGGCTTTAGGCTCTGCACCAAAGCGGCAAAAAATTGCGCGCCGTCCGGGACATGTTCCACCGACTCCAATGACACGACGAAGTCGAACACGCCGTGCGGCAAGCTGAAGGGCCAGTAGGCATGAGCGAAGCGCGCCGAGGGCGTCGCAAAATGTTCGGTCGCGAACACCACAGCCTCCTTGGAGCCGTCGAACGCCAGGAGGTTGCGCGTCTTCGACAAAAGCCAGGCGCCGTAACCGTTGCCGCAAAAGGCGTCTAGACCGTAGCCTTGGGATGGAATCAGGCGATCAGCCCATTCGTAGCGATAACGATGGTCGGCGCGAACCTCATCATAGGTCGAAGCGGTCTGGCGCTCCCCCGAGTGGAAACTCAAATCGTGATCCATCCTAAATTCCTAACCCCCGTCGCGTAAGTATGCTACATTACGATCTCAATCGCCAGACCGCAGCGCCTCGCCAGTCCACAAGCCTCCGGTATTTTCAGGGGCGCGATGCGCCGCCAACCGCCCCGCCGCCCATTCCGCGGCGTCCCGCACCACGAGTGAGGGGTCGGCGAGCAGCGGCTCGACCACCGCGATGAGCGCCGCGTCGCCGCTGTTGCCGATGGCGTAGAGCACGTTGCGCACGAAACGGTCGCGGCCGATGCGCTTGATCGGGCTCTTGCTGAAGAGGGCCCGGAACGACGGGTCGTCGAGGCCGGCCAGCGCCGCCAGCGATGGCCCCTTCAGCGTCTCGCGCGCGTGGAAGGCCGCCTCGCTGGAAAGCTGGGCGAACTTGTTCCACGGGCAGACCGCCAGACAGTCATCACAGCCATAGATCCGATTGCCCAGCGCTTCACGGAACGCGACCGGGATGGGCCCGGCAAGCTCGATGGTCAGGTACGAGATGCAGCGCCGGGCATCCAGCTGATAGGGGCTGGGAAAGGCGTTGGTCGGGCAGATGTCCAGGCAAGCGCTGCACGAGCCGCAGCGGTCGCGTTCGGGCGGATCGGCGGGCAGGTCGAGCGTGGTCAACACCGATCCGAGAAACAGCCACGAGCCGAACTGTCGCGACACCAGATTGGTGTGCTTGCCCTGCCAGCCCAGGCCGGCGCGCTGGGCCAGCGGCTTTTCCATAAGCGGCGCGGTGTCGACGAAAACCTTCACCTCGCCGCCGAATCGGCCGTGCATCCAACGGGCCAGGGCCTTGAGGCGCTTCTTGATCACCTCGTGATAGTCGTCGCCCTGAGCATAGACCGAGATCGCCGCGCGGCTCGGGTCCTCCAAGGCGACCAGGGGGTCGTGGTCGGGGCCGTAATTGACGCCCAGCACCACCGCCGTCCGGGCGTCGGTCCACATGGCGGTGGGGTGTGAACGCCGGTCCAGCGTCTCCTCCATCCAGCCCATGGCCCCGTGGAAGCCCTCGGCGACGAACTCGCGCAACCAGCCGCCATTGGGCCAAGCCTCGGAGGCGCTGGCGAAGCCGCAGGCGTCGAAACCCAGCCGCAGGGCCTCGGCGCGGATTTCGTCTCGCAGCGCGGAGTTGAGGTGGCTAGAAGTCGAGATCGTCATAGTGCGCGGCCGGCGCGAGGCCGGGCCAGCGGTCGGCCAGGATGGGCCGGAAGGCCGGCCTCGACTTCAGCTTCATGTACCAGGTCTTGGTCGCCGGGAAGTCCTTCCACGGCACGTCGCCGAAATAATCGATCACCGACAGGTGCGCGGCGGCGGCGAAGTCGCCCAGGCTCATCCGCCGGCCGGCCAGCCAGTCGCGGGTGTTGAGCAGCTCCTCGATATAGACCAGATGCTGGCGCAGGGCGTCGCGGCCCCGGCGCAGCGACGACAGGTCCGGCGCGCCCAGCCGCAGCAGGCGTTTCTCCATCTTCTCGTGCAGCAGGAAGCCGTTGACCTCGTTGTCGAACTTGCGGTCGAACCACTGCATCAGGCGGCGCGCCTCGGCCCGCTCGCCCGGCTCGCGGCCCAGCAAGGCGGGTTCGGGCTCCTGCTCCTCGATATGCTCGAGGATGGCGCGGTTCTCGGCGATCACCGTGGTGCGCTGGTGCCTGGTCTCGACCAGCACCGGCGGCACGCCCGACGGGTTGAGCTTGAGGAATTCGGCCGGGCCTTCCCAATAGCGAACCTGGACCTCGACGAACGGCAGGCGCTTCTCGCCCAAGGCGAGACGCACCTGGCGCGAGGCCGGGTCCAGGGGGAAATGGTGAAGGGTACGTTCGACGCTCATGCCCACGCGCATTCAGGCTGCATCGTTTGATCGATGCGCCGTTTTGCTTAACAAGAACTTGCTGAACGCCGGTTGTTGGCCAAGTTAAGGGCCAAATCGAGGCTATTCCACCTCAAGCTTGACCTTGGACCGCGCCGTTAACTCTTGAGATCAGGCCGGCGCGTTCATCCGGCCAATCAGGTTGGTGGTGCTCTGGCCCGCCTTCAGCTCGGCCAGAACCACCCGGCCGCCATAGCCCAGCACCACGTCGGAACCGACCACGGTCTCCACCGTATAGTCCGCCCCCTTGACCAGCACGTCGGGGCGGAAGGCCTTGATCAGGCCCAGCGGCGTCTCCTCGTCGAACAGCACCACCAAGTCCACCGACGACAGCGAGGCCAAGACGGTGGCGCGCGCACCCTCCTTCTGAACCGGACGGGTCGGGCCCTTCAGGCGCTGGACCGAGGCGTCGGTGTTGAGGCCGACGATGAGGCGATCGCAAGCGGCGCGAGCCTGGGCCAGCAGGGAGACGTGACCGGGGTGCAGCAGGTCGAAACAGCCGTTGGTGAAGCCAACCCTCAGGCCCCGCGCCCGCCAGCTGGCGACGATCGCCAGGGCGCCGTCGCGGTCGGCGATCTTGTCCTGGCCCGGATCGCCATGGGCCCCGAGGGCCAGGCCGACCAGCTCGTCGGCGGTGACCACGTCGGTGCCGATCTTGGCCACCACCAGGCCCGCAGCGAGGTTGGCGAGGCGGGCCGCGTCGAGTGGGGCCGCGCCCACGGCGAGCGCCAGCGCCAGGGTCGCGGCCACGGTGTCGCCCGCGCCGGAGACGTCGAACACCTCCAGCGCGGTGGCCGGCAAATGGACCGGCGCCGCGCCGCGCACGGCCAGGGTCATGCCGGCCCCGCCCCGTGTCACCAGGGCGGAGGCCAGGTTCGGGGCGGCGGCCAGGATGGCGTTGGCGGCCTCGGCGGCGGCCTCGTCGCCGGACCCCGTGACTCCCGTGGCCTCGGCGGCCTCGCGGCGGTTGGGTTTCACCAAGGTGGCGCCATCATAACGCGACAGGTCGCGGCTCTTGGGATCGACGATCACCGGCTTGCCGGCGGCATTGGCGGCGGCGATGGCGGCGCGCAACACCGGAACGCTGAGCACGCCCTTGGCGTAGTCCGACAGCACCACCACGTCGACCTGGCGCAGATGGGCGTTGAACGCCGCCAGCAGGACCGTGGCGTCGGCGTCGCCGCGATCTTCGCGGTCGGCGCGCAGCATCTGGTGCGAGCCGGAGATGTAGCGGGTCTTCTCGGTGGTCCGCCGCTTGGGATCGACGATCAGGGCGGAGTCGAGGCTGGCCTCGCGGTCGATCAGGTCGGTCAGGGTCCGCCCGGCGTCATCGTCGCCGATCACCCCGACCAGCACTGCCCGGCCACCCAGGGCCGCAACATTGCGGGCGACATTGCCGGCCCCGCCCAGCATCACGGTCTCGCGCTCGACGGCGATCACCGGCACCGGCGCCTCGGGCGAGATGCGGTCCACCGCGCCATAGACAAAGCGGTCGAGCATGACGTCGCCCAGCACCAGCACGGTGGCGCCCGCGAAGGCTCTCGGCAGCTTGGCCAGGATGTCGTCCATCGGGTCTTCGCTCGTCTCGTCGTGGAAGAGGCCATTTGGCCCTGCGAGGCCGTCTGGGCAAGTCTTCTACAGCGAGGCGGCTTCGCTGAACGCGCCGCCGTGCGGCTCGGCGACGCCGCGCGGATCGGGATGGATCAGGATGTCGGCGGTCGGAAAGGCCGCCAGCACCCGCGCCTCGGCCTCGACCATCAAGGTATGGACCACGACCAGGGGCGTCTCGGCGTCGAAATCCATGTGGGCCTGGATGTGGATGTGGGGGCCCGAAGCCCGGGTTCGCAGCTGGTGCACGCCGCTGATGCTCGGGTCAGCCGTGAGGAGGGCGAGGATCCGCGCCCGCTCGTCGTCGGGCAGCTCGCGGTCCATCAGCTGGTGCGACGCCTCGCGGAACACGCCGATGGCGCCCCAGACCAGCCACAGGGCGACGACCAGGCCGGCGGCGGCGTCCACCCAGGCCCAGTGCAGGAAGGCCGCCGCCGCTATGCCGACAAGGCTGACGGCGTTGGAGGCCAGGTCGGCGGCGTAGTGGGCCTTGTCGCTCGCCACGGCCACCGACCGGGTACGCTTCATCACTTCGGATTGGGCGCGGATCAGGCCAAGGGTCAGCAGGATCGACACCGCCATCACCCCGACGCCCAGCACGCCGGCCTCGACGGGCTTGGGGTGCAGCATCGACCGCAGGGCCTCCTGACCGATCAGCGCCCCGGACGCAAAGACCAGCCCGGCCTGGGTCAGGCTTGAAAAGGCCTCGGCCTTGCCATGACCGAAGCGATGCTCGGCGTCGGGCGGCTCGGCCGCGTAGCGCACGGCGTAGAAGGTGACCAGCGAGGCGATCAGGTCCAGGCCGCTGTCGGCCAGGGAGGCGAGCATCGCCACCGAACCGCCAGCGATCCAGGCGACGCCCTTGATACAGATCAGGATCGTCGCGCAGCCGACCGACAGGGCGGTGACCCGACGGGTCAGGGTGAGGCCTTCGGCGGCGCTCAGGGCGGGGTGCGGGGCGGACATGATCGTTGTGTAGCAAGGCCCGCCGCGCAGCCCCAGCGCGAACGACTCGCGCGAGATGTTCGCAAGGCCGCGGGCGCGGATGAGGGACACAAACCCAACCCACGACCTTGCAAGCACGGCCGAGACGACGGGATGGGTGTGTGTCCCCGTCTGATCCCCTAAGCTGCGGCCTTCGTCGGGGGCCCCACATAGACCGATTGCGGCCGGATCAGCTTGCCCGTCGCCAACTGTTCGCGGGCATGAGCGATCCAGCCGGCCGTGCGGCCCATGGCGAAGACGCAGGTGAAGGCTGTCGGCGGCAGGCCCAGGGCCTCGAGGAGCAGGGCGGTGTAGAACTCGACATTGGTGTCCAACGGTCGGTCAGGCTTGCGTTCACGCAGCATGCGCAGGGCGGCCTGCTCGACGGCCTCGGCGAAGGCCAGACGCCCGGGGACAGCGTTCGAGGTCAGGGCCAGCTGGCGGATCGCCGCCTTCAGGGCGTCGGCGCGGGGGTCTCGGACCCGATAGATGCGGTGGCCGAAACCCATCAGCCGATCGCCCCGGTTCAGGGCCGCCACGATCCAGGCCTCGGCGTTGGCGGGCGTCCCAATGGCGTCGAGCATGTCGATCACCGGACCAGGCGCACCGCCGTGCAACGGACCCTTCAGAGCCGACAGTCCGGCCAGGACCGCCGAGGTCAGGCCCGCGCGGGTGGACGCCACGACCCGGGCGGCGAAGGTCGAGGCGTTGAGGCCGTGGTCGCAGACGGTGACCAGATAGGCGTCCAGCGCCCTGGCCTCCCCTTCCGTGGCCGGCGCGCCCCGCGTCATTCGCAGCACGTCGGCGGCGTGCGACAGGGCAGCGTCAGGAGCGACCGCTTGCTGACCGGTGGCGACCCGCATCACGGCGGGTGTGAACACGGCTGGGGCGGCGATCAACAACAGGGCCGTGTTGAGGTCGTCGCCGTCGGGCAGACGGGCGATCAGGGCGCGGACGGCTTCGACCGGATCGCGCCTGGCCAGGTGTTCGTCGAGCGCCGCCACTTCGGCGAAGGCGCTGACGCGGGCGGTGCCCAGAGCACGCGCCAAGTCCGACGGCAGGCTGTCGAAGAACCCATCAAGCAGCAGGTGGGCGACGTGCTCGAACGTGGCGCGGTGGGCGAGGTCTTCGATGGCATAGCCTCGGATGGTCAGGCGTCCGGCCTGGCCATCAACGTCGGAGAGCACGGTATGGGCGGCGATCACGCCTTCTAGACCTTCGGACATGGAGAGGTCTCCTTTCGCGCCTAATCCGCGTGCCCAGACCTTGATCGTCAATCTTGATCAATGTAATCAATATGTATGGCCGATTGGATCGACGCGGAACAGGCGATGGCGACGCTGGGGGTGAGGGCCCAGACGCTGTACGCCTATGTCAGCCGGGGCCGAGTGGCCGCCGCCGCCCATCCCGACGATCCGCGCCGCAGCCTGTACCGCGCCTCCGATGTCGCCGCCCTAGCCGCCAAGAAGGCCCGGGGCCGCCGGGCCGCCGATGTCGCGGCCGAGGCCATCGCCTGGGGTGAGCCGGTCCTGCCCTCGGCGATCACCACGGTGATCAATGGCCGGCTCTATTATCGCGGCCAAGACGCGGTAGACCTAGCGCGGATGCATAGCCTGGAGCAGGCGGCCCGCCTGTTGCGCGGCGGCCATGGCGCGCCGCTGAAGGGGTCCGAGCCGAAAAAGCCCAAGAAGGGCGACACGCCACGCGCCCGGCTGTTCTCGACCTTGGCCGTCCGCGCCGGAATTGATCCCCCGGCCCGAGGGCGCGCGCCCTTGGCCCTGGCCATGGAGGCCGCCGGTCTGCTGGAGGCCGCCGCCGACGCGGTGGCCGGGGCAATCGGCGACGGCTCGATCCACCAGCGCCTGGCCGACGCCTGGGGCCTCGACGCCCAGGGCGCCGACCTCGTGCGCCGCGCGCTCGTCCTGCTGGCCGACCATGAGCTCAACGCCTCGACCTTCGCGGTCCGCGTGGCCGCCTCGACCGGCGCCTCGCTGGCGGCGGCGTCCCTGGCCGGGCTGGCGGCGCTGTCGGGGCCGCTGCATGGCGGCATGGCGGCGCGGGTAGAGATGTTCGTCGAGGATGCCGACCGGCGCGGACCTGGGCGGGCGGTGGCCGAGCGGTTGGCGCAGGGCTCGGCCATGCCCGGCTTCGGCCACCCGCTCTATCCCGACGGCGACCCGCGCGCGGCGGCCCTGTTGGACGCCTTCAAGGCGCCGCCATTGCTGGCCGACCTGCGGCGCGAGACCGAGGCCGCAACGGGCCTCCTGCCCAATATCGATTTTGCCTTGGTGGCGATGAGCCGGGCCCTCGCCCTCCCCATCGATGCGCCTTTCAGCCTGTTCGCGGTGGGGCGGATGGCGGGGTGGCAAGCGCATGCGATCGAGCAGCTGCAGACCGGGCGGTTGATCCGGCCCCGCGCCCGATACGTGGGGGTGCGGCCGGCGAGCTAAATCCTCTCCCTCTGGGGGAGGAGCTTTAAGCCCGCTCGTGAACCGCCTGCTCGGCCACCAGGGGCTGGGGCAAGCGCGAGACCATCTCCTTGGGGCAAACCTGCCAGAACAGGTCCCGCACCCGGTCCCAGTCGCGCAGCAGGCTGGCGGCGAAGGCCGAGTCCGTTTCGGAGGCGTGTTCGGTCACCAGCGAGCGCAGAACGCCTTCCCAATAGGGCGAGGCCAGGCGCTGGACGACGATGCTGTCAGGGTTGATATGGCCCTCGAAGCGGCCGTGCTGGTCAAGAACGAAGGCCATGCCGCCGGTCATCCCGGCCCCGAAATTACCGCCCGTCGGACCCAGGATCACCACCTGGCCGCCGGTCATGTATTCGCAGCCATTGGTCCCGCAGCCCTCGACCACGGTGGTGGCCCCGGAGTTGCGGACCGCGAACCGCTCGCCGGCCTGGCCCGCCGCGAACAGCCGCCCCGAGGTGGCCCCAAACAGCACGGTATTGCCCAGCAGGGTGTTTGTCTCGGGGGCCGCCAGGCCCCGCGCGGGCTTGATGACGATGGTCGCGCCCGACAGGCCCTTGCCGACATAGTCATTGGCCTCGCCGGTCAGCTCGATGCGCAGACCCTGGACCGCGAAGGCCCCCAGGCTCTGGCCGGCCGAGCCCTTGAGCTGGACGGTCAGGTGGCCGGCGGGCAGGCCGGTCATGCCGAACTTGCGCACGATGTGACTGGAGGTGCGCGAGCCGATCGAGCGGGCGGTGCTGCGAACCGTATAGGTCAGCTGCATCTTCTCGCCGCGCTCCAGCAGCGGCGCGGCGTCGCGGACGATCTGGGCGTCCAGCGTGTCGGGCACTTGATTGCGACCGCCCTCGACGGTGCAATAGGGCTTGTTGTGACCGGGGTCGGCCCGGACCAGCAGCGGGTTCAGGTCGAGGTCGTCGAGATGCTCGCCGCCCCGGCTGACCTGGGCCAGCAGGTCGGTGCGACCGACGATTTCCAGCAAGCTCTTGAAGCCCAGGCCGGCCAAGATTTCGCGCACCTCCTCAGCGATGAAGCTGAAGAGGTTGATGACCTTCTCCGGCGTGCCGGTGAACTTGGCGCGCAGGGCCTCGTCCTGGGTGCAGACCCCGACCGGGCAGGTGTTGGAATGGCACTGGCGCACCATGATGCAGCCCATGGCCACCAGGGACGCCGTGCCGATGCCGAACTCCTCGGCGCCCAGCATGGCGGCGATCACCACGTCGCGGCCGGTGCGAATGCCGCCGTCCGTACGCAGCACCACCGAATGGCGCAGGTTGTTGAGGGTCAGAACCTGGTTGGCTTCCGACAGGCCCATCTCCCACGGCCCGCCGGCGTACTTCACCGAGGTCTGGGACGAGGCGCCGGTGCCGCCGACATTGCCGGCCACCAGGATGACGTCGGCCTTGGCCTTGGCGACCCCGGCCGCGATGGCGCCGATGCCGGTGGCCGCCACCAGCTTGACCGTGACGCGGGCGATCGGATTGATCTGCTTCAGGTCATAGATCAGCTGGGCCAGGTCCTCGATCGAATAGATGTCGTGGTGCGGTGGCGGGCTGATCAGCATGACACCGGGCGTGGCGTGGCGGAGACGTGCAATCATCTCCGTCACTTTAAAGCCCGGCAATTGGCCACCCTCGCCGGGCTTGGCGCCTTGGGCGACCTTGATCTCGATTTCCCGGCATTGGTTCAGATATTCGGCGGTGACGCCAAACCTTCCTGAGGCCACCTGCTTGATGGCGCTGTTGGGGTTGTCGCCATTTGGCAAGGGCTTGTAACGCGCCGGGTCCTCGCCGCCCTCGCCCGACACCGACTTGGCCCCGATGCGGTTCATGGCGATGTTCAGCATGCCGTGGGCTTCCGGGCCCAGGGCGCCCAAGCTCATGCCCGGCGTGACGAAGCGCTTGCGGATCTCGTTGACGCTCTCGACGTCGTCGGTGGAGATCGGGTTGCGGTCCGAGCGCCAGTCCAGCAGGTCGCGCAACTGCACGGGCTTCTGCGTGCGCAGGCCGTGCGACCACCGCCGATAGAGCTCGAAATCGCCGGTGTCGCAGGCGCTCTGCAGGGTGTGGATCAGCCGCGCCTCGAAGGCGTGGGTCTCGCCCGAACGACGCAGCTTGTACAGGCCACCGACCGGCAGGGTGACCGCTGCGCTGTCCCAGGCCTTGCGATGCAGCTCGACCGCCTTGCTCTCCAGGCCCGCAAGGCCGATCCCCGAGATGCGCGACGGCATGCCGGGGAAGAACTCGGCGGCCAAGGCGCGCGACAGGCCGACGGCTTCGAAATTGTAGCCGCCGCGATAGGACGAGATGACGCTGATGCCCATCTTGGAGATGATCTTCAGCAGCCCGGCCTCAATGGCGGTCTTGAAGTTGATGCAGACGTCGCGCAGCGACTTGTCGCCGAGCAGGCCGCGCTCCAGCCGATCCTGGAAGCTTTCCTGGGCCAGGTAGGCGTTGACCGCCGTGGCGCCGACGCCAACCAGCACCGCGAAATAGTGGGTGTCGAGGCACTCGGCCGAGCGGACGATGATCGAGACGTACGACCGCAGGCCCTTGGCGACCAGGTGGGCGTGAACGCCGCCGGTGGCCAGGATCATCGGCAGCGCCACGCGGCCCTGGGCTGAACCCTCATCGGTCAGGACGATGGCGCCGCAGCCGCGCAGCACGGCGTCTTCCGCGTCGGCCCGGATGCGGTCGAGATTGGCGCGCAGGGCGTCGCCGGGGCGAGCCTCCGGCGCGGGCAGCGGCATGGTGCAGTCGATGACCACCACGCTCTTCTCGCCCAGCAGGCCGTGGATACGCTCGTACATGCCGGTGGTGAGCACGGGGCTCTCCAGCACATAGACATCGGCCTGGGCCGCGTCCTGCGCGAGAATGTTGCCGAGGTTCTTGAACCGGGTCTTCAGGCTCATGACGCCGGTCTCCCGCAGGGGGTCGATCGGCGGGTTGGTCACCTGGCTGAAGTTCTGGCGGAAGAAGTGGCTGAGCGGCCGGTACTTTTCCGACAGCACGGCCAGGGGCGCGTCGTCACCCATCGAGCCGACGGCCTCCTTGCCCTCCTCGACCATAGGGGCCAGGACCATTTCCAGGTCCTCCAGCGAGAAGCCGGCGGCGGCCTGGCGGCGGGTCAGCTCCTCGCGGCCGTATTTGCGTGGCTCGGGGCCGGGGCCGATCTCCTTTTCGAGATCGACCATATTTCCCAGCCAATCCGTATAGGGATGGCGGCCGGCCAGTTCGTCGATGATGGCGTCTTCGCCGTAGAGCTTGCCCTCGGCCAGGTCGATGGCGATCATCCGGCCGGGCGAGATGGCCAGCTTGCGGGTGATGCGGCTCTCCTCGACGCCGCACATGCCGGCCTCGGAGCCCATGATCACCAAACCGTCGTCGGTATAGGCCACGCGCAGCGGGCGCAGGCCCGAGCGGTCCTTGCCGGCTACGACCCAGCGGCCGTCGGTGGCGCACAGGGCGGCCGGGCCGTCCCACGGCTCCATCACCGCGTTGCAATAGGCGTAGAGCGCCTGGTGCGGGGCGCTCATGTGCGCGTTGGCGGCTTCCGGCATCAGCAGGGCCTTAGTCATCGGCGCGTCGCGGCCGGCCCGGACCAGCACCTCGAAGGTGTTGTCAAGATTGGCGCTGTCGGACCCGCCCGGCTGGATCACCGGCTTCACGTCGTCCCCGAACTCACCGAAGGCGTCGGCCGCCATCTTGATCTCGTGGGACTTCATCCAGTTGATGTTGCCCTTGATGGTGTTGATCTCACCATTGTGGGCCAGCATCCGGAACGGCTGGGCCAGGCGCCATTCGGGGAAGGTGTTGGTGGAATAGCGCTGGTGGAAGATCGCCACCGCGGCGCTGAAGCGTTCATCCTTGAGGTCGGGATAGAACTCGTCGATGTGCTCGGCCAGAAACATACCCTTGTAGATCAAGGACTTCGCCGAGAACGAACACAGGTAGAAGCCCTGCAGGTTTTGGGCGTGGACGCGCTTTTCGATGCGCTTGCGGCACAGGAACAGGGCGCGCTCCAGGGCCTCACCCTCCAGGCCGGCCGGCGCGGCCAGCATGATCTGCTCGATCTCGGGCCGGGTGGCGTTGGCCTTCTCGCCGATCACCGAGGTGTCGACGGGCACCTGCCGCCAGCCATAGATATAGAAGCCGAAACGCAAGGCCTCGGCCTCGACAATGGTGCGGCAGGCCTCTTGGGCGGCGAGATCGGTACGCGGCAGGAAGACCTGGCCCACGGCGATCGGGCCCTGGCGCAGGGCGTGGCCGGTGCGGCGGACCTGGTCGACGAAGAAGTCCTGCGGCACGCTGACCAGCACGCCGGCCCCGTCGCCGGTCTTGCCGTCGGCGTCGACCGCGCCCCGGTGCCAGAGGGCCTTCAGGGCCTTGATCGCCAGCTCTACGACTTCGCGGCGCGGCTGGCCGTCGATGGCGCAGACCAGGCCGACACCGCACGCGTCGCGCTCGGTCGAGGGGTCATAGGCATGGCCGTCGATCAGGGCCTGGCGGTTCTTCAGATAGAGCTCGGTCTGGGTGAGAGCGGTCTTGTCGGTCATTGGGATGCTCCCGCCTCGGACATCGTCTTCTTCACGACGTCGAGAATTTCGCTAATGGAGATAGTGAAGTAACCACCCTTGCCGCTCTCGAAGGCCTGACGCCAGCTGGCGTAGCCGCCTTCGAAATCGGGGGCCAAGGCCTGCGAAGCCTGTGTCTTGGGACAGGACGCGGCCAGAACCTTGGCGTCGACGGGAATGTGGCCCAGCACGTCGATCTTTGCGCCAGGGCGCTGGTCGAACAGCGAGACGCTAGCGATCGCCGCGCCGCCCTTGCCGTCAGGATCGAGACGGCCCACGACAGCGACGATGCCCTCGGGCGCGCACGCGAGCGTCTGCCCCACGGCCAGCTCAGCGGCCGTCGCAGAGCTCACGGCGAAAGCGGCGGCGACAAGGCCAAACAGGATCGCCGTCTTCAAGCTGAGGGGTGAAGCGGACACCAGCCCTACTCCGCCGCGATCGAGATCGCCGCGCCCTTGGCCTGCAGATACTTGTGCATCGCGTCGGCGGCGTCGCGGCCGTCCTTGATGGCCCAGACCACCAGGGAGGCGCCACGCACGATGTCGCCGGCCGCGAACACGCCGTCCAGATTGGTCATCTGGTGGCGGACATCGGCCTTGACCGTGCCCCAGCGGGTGACCTTCAGGTCGGGCGCGGAAAACAGCTCCGGCAGGCTTTCCGGCTCGAAGCCCAGGGCCTTGATCACCAGCTGGGCGGGGCGATCGAAGTCGCCGCCGTCGATTTCCTCCGGCGATTGGCGTCCAGAAGCGTCCGGGGCCCCCAGGCGCATGCGGATGGCGCGCACGCCGGTCACGCCGCTGGCCTCGCCCATCACGGCGCGCGGGGCGGCCAGCCATTCAAAGACCACGCCCTCTTCCTCGGCGTTTGACACTTCGCGCATCGAGCCCGGCATGTTGGCCTTGTCGCGGCGATAGAGGCAGGTGACCGAGGTCGCGCCCTGGCGGATGGCTGTGCGCACGCAGTCCATGGCGGTGTCGCCGCCGCCGACCACGACCACGTCCTTGCCCTCGGCGTTCAGCTCGCCGCTGTCATAGGCAGGAACATCGTCGCCGAAGGTCTTCTTGTTGGAGGCGATCAGATAGTCGAGGGCCGGAACCACGCCGGCGCTGCCGGCGCCGGGGGCCACCAAGTCGCGGGCGGCATAGACGCCGGTGGCGATCAGCACGGCGTCATGCTGTGCGCGCAGCTCCGGCAGCGTGGCGTCGCGGCCGGCCTCGAAGTTCAGCCTGAACACCACGCCGCCGTCGGCCAGGCGCCTCGTGCGGCGCTCGACGACGTCCTTTTCCAGCTTGAAGCCGGGGATGCCGTAGATCAGCAGGCCGCCGGCCCTGTCGTGGCGGTCATAGACGGTGACGGCGTAGCCTTGTTCCCGAAGCAGCTCGGCCGCCGACAGACCGGCCGGACCGGCGCCGATGATTCCGACCGACTGGCCGCGGTCCGGACCCGCCACCAGCGGCTTGACCCAGCCCATCTCCCAGGCCTTGTCGGCCAGGTAGCGTTCGACGGAGCCGATCGTCACCGTGCCGTGACCCGATTGCTCTATGACGCAGTTGCCTTCGCAGAGGCGGTCCTGCGGGCAAATCCTGCCGCAGACCTCGGGCATCGAACTGGTGGCTTCGGAGAGTTCGTAAGCCTCCTGGATCCGGCCCTCGGCCGTCATCCGCAGCCAATCGGGAATGTTGTTGTGCAGGGGGCAGTGGGTTTGGCAGAACGGCACGCCGCATTGCGAGCAACGCGCGGCCTGCTCGGTCGCCTTGGCGTCGATGAAGTCGGCGTAGATCTCGTGGAAATCACCACTGCGCTCTTCCGCCGCCCGCTTTTCAGGCGTGCGACGGGCGACCGTGGTGAATTTCAGCATGCGTTCGGCCATGCGACTTCCCTCGTCCCCGCTTCCAGGGAAAAACTTGCGTGCGGTGGCGTCATACAGACTCTTGGCGGCAAGATGAATGCATTAGTCAAAATTATGGACGAGTATAGCCACGCCGACTGAGTAAGTCGTGCGAGCGACTCTTAGCTGGGCGCTCTAATAGTCCACTTTATGGATAAACCGATTGTTTACCGTGTCGGGCGCACGCCAGACACCTTGATTCAAGGGGCCCTGGCCCTCGGGGGACTAAGATGCCGGATTGGCTGACAGCGATCGTTCTGGGCCTGGTCGAGGGCCTGACCGAATTCATTCCCGTCTCGTCGACCGGACACCTGCTGCTGACCAAGATCGCGCTCGGCCTCACCGACACCAGCTGGGACACCTTCATCGTGCTGATCCAGCTGGGCGCGGTGCTGGCGGTGGTCGCCCTTTACTTCCAGCGCCTGTGGACGGTGGTGATCGGCCTGCCGACCAGGCCAGAAGCCCGCCGCTTCGCGCTCAGCGTGATCCTCGGCTGTATCCCGGCCTTCGCCGCCGGCCTGGCCCTGCACGGGGTGATCAAGCACCTGTTCGACAACCCCTATATCCCGCAGATCATCTGCGTGTCGCTAATCGTCGGCGGGGTGATCCTGCTGATCGTCGACAAAAAAGCCCCCGCCCCCCGCGAGATGGACGGCATGGCCCTGAACCTGAAGACCGCCTTCTTCATCGGCCTGTTCCAATGCCTGTCGCTGTTGCCCGGAGTCTCGCGCTCGGGCTCGACCATCGTCGGCTCGATGCTGCTGGGCGTCGATCGCAAGGCCGCCGCCGAGTTCAGCTTCTTCATGGCCATCCCGATCATGGTCGGGGCCTTCGCGCTCGATCTGCTCAAGAACTACAAGGACATCGACACAAGCCAGGCTGGAATCATCGCCATCGGCTTCGTGGTGTCGTTCCTGTCGGGCCTGCTGGTGGTGAAGTACATGATCGACTTCGTCGGCAAGCGCGGCTTCACCCCCTTCGCGTGGTGGCGGATCGTGGTGGGGGTCGTGGGGCTGGGGCTGATCTACATTCCGCGCTAAGCGCTAAAAGCCCTCTCCCAGAGGGTTTTCTTTTCCCTAGAACGCCCCTGTCGGGACCTCGGCATATTGGCCGCCCTTGCGGTAGCGGTAGAGGTAGGACGGGACCACCGACTCGACGGTGGTCGGAACCACGCCCATCTCGGCCAGGCCCGGCAGGCCCTTGTCCGCCACATTGTCGGCCTTCAGCGACTCGACCTGGTCGCTGGTCAGCGGCGGGGTCAGGGGCGACAGGTCGCCGACCTTGCCGATGAAGCTGGCGGCGAACCACGGGATCGGCGCCAGGAGGCGGTTCCGGCCCGTCTCGCGCAGGATCATCTCCAGCAGCTGCTTGAAGCTGTAGACCACCGGGCCGCCGAGCTCATAGGTCAGGCCCTCGGCGGCCGGGCTGGCGACCGCCTTGGCCACTGCGGCGGCCACGTCGCCGACATAGACCGGCTGGAATTTGGTCTCGCCGCCGCCGATCAGCGGCAGGGCGGGGAACAGGGCGGCCATCTGCCCAAACTTGTTGAAGAACTTGTCGTCGGCTCCGAACACGATCGACGGCCGGATCACCACCGCGCCGGGGAAGGCCTCGCGCACAGCGGCCTCGCCCGCCGCTTTCGTCCGGGCGTATTTCGAAGGCGCGTTCGCATCGGCGCCGATGGCCGAGATCTGCACCAGGCGCTTGACCCCGGCGGCCTTGGCCTGCTCGGCGACCGTCTTGGCGCCCATGACATGCAAGGTCTGGAATTGCTGTCGGCCGGCCTCGAACAGCACGCCGACCAAGTTCACCGCGGCTTCCGCGCCGTCCAGCGCCCGGGCGACCGAGTCGACGTTGTGCAGATTGGCCTGCACCACCTCGATCTGGCCGACATCGCCCAGCATCCGCATCTTGTAGGCCAGGTTGGGGTTGCGCACCGCGACGCGGACCCGGTGGCCCGCCTTGGCGAGCTGCCTAACGACCTGGCCGCCGACGAAGCCGGAGCCGCCGAACACCGTGACCAGACCTTGCATGTTCTACCTCGTCCTAAACCCGTGGTCGGGGGATAGACGAGCGCGAGCCCGTTCGCAATGAAATGCGCAACTAAGCGATTGACGGGATCAGAACCTTTGAATAAACGTCCCGGCCTCGCGGCGATCCACGGATTGCCTTGCGGGCCCAGGTGGCGGAATTGGTAGACGCGCTGGCTTCAGGTGCCAGTGACTGTAAGGTCGTGGAGGTTCGAGTCCTCTCCTGGGCACCACCCCCTACCAACCTTCGCGAGAAGGTCGGGGTGGCGCCGAACGAAAACCCGGCATCACAAGTTGAGTTTCACCCGCTTGGGGGGTTGAGACGGGCTGGCGGTCGCGGCGCCCAGGCGTTAGATATCCTGTTCATCCGGCCGACAGGGTCGGCGCCCCATATTCAGGCGTGTCGGGAAATTCGGGCGTCCGCGCGACGAAACCGAGGCGCGGAGACCACGAGACTTGGCCAACTTCCTGCATGAAGGCGATCTGCCGGGCGACGTCTTCGCCGGCGCGACCGCCATCGCCATCGATTCCGAGACCATGGGCCTGCGGCTGGGCCGCGACCCGCTGTGCGTCATCCAGCTGTCGTCGGGCGACGGCGACGCCCATGTGGTGCGCCTGGATCGCTCGACCTATGACGCGCCCAACCTCAAGCGCCTGCTGACCGATCCGGCGGTTGTGAAGCTCTTTCACTTCGGCCGCTTCGACATCGCCATGTTCCTGTTGCACCTGGGTGTCATGACGGCGCCCGTGTATTGCACCAAGATCGCCAGCAAGCTGGCCCGCACCTACACCGACCGCCATGGCCTCAAGGACGTGACGCGCGAACTGGTCGGGGTCGAGCTCTCCAAGGTCCAGCAGAGCTCGGACTGGGGTGCGGCGACGCTGTCGCCCGAGCAGTTGGCCTATGCCGCCTCCGACGTGCTGCATCTTCATGCCCTGCGCGAGCGGCTGAACGCCATGCTGGTCCGCGAGGGCCGCATGGACCTGGCCAACGCCGCCTTCGACTATCTTCCCCACCGCGCGGCCCTCGACCTGGCCGGCTGGGAAGATGTCGACATCTTCGCCCACACCTAAGGACGAAGCATGACCACCCTTGACGCGGACCGGGGCGCATACAGGCGGGACCTAAGCCGTTGGCGCAATCGTTCGCGTCGCGTGCGGCTGGCCCGGGTCCTGTTGCCGATCGCCATCCTGGCGATTCTCGCCAGCGTTGGCGGCCAAGTGGCCTGGCGCAGCTTCACCGGCGGGGACCGCCGACCGGCCGAGAGCAAGGCGCAGATTCGCATGATCTCGCCGCGCTTCCAGGGCCAGTCCAGCGACGGCCGGCCCTTCCTGATTACCGCCCGCTCGGCGGTGCGCGACGAGGCCGACCTCAAGCGCGTGTTCCTCGACGCCCCGACCCTGACACTGGGCGTCGGCAGCCCCGTCCCGACCCGCTCGACGGCCGATCGAGGGATCTATCGCGAGGATACACTGAAGCTCCAGCTGTTCGGCAATGTTCGCATGGACGACGGGGCCGGCTACCGCTTCGCCTCGAACGAGGCGATGGTCGACACGCGCACCGGAAACATCACCGGCGAAACCACGCTGAACGGCGAAGGCCCAACTGGACAGGTGCAATCCAACGCCTACTCCGTATATGACAAGGGCGACCGTATCGTCTTCCGGGGCGGCGTGAAGACGCGGCTCGATCGCAAGACGGGCGAGGCGGCCCCAGAATAGATGAGGACGTGGTTGATGAATCGATGGATGGCGCCGGCGGTGATCGCCCTCAGCCTCGCGGGGACCAGCCTTTCGGGCGGCGTCGCCCTGGCGCAGGTCGGATCCAACAGTTCCAGCGCGCCGGTCGATATCTCCGCCGACGAGCAGGAAGTCATCACCAGCCAGTGCAAGACCATCTTCCGAGGCTCGGTCGAGGTTCTGCAGGACAAGTCCCGCATGCGCGCCGCGACGATGACGGTATTCAATCGCCGCAAGACGCCGGGCAAGACCTCGACGGGTCCGGGTCCAGGCGGCAATGCCGACTGCGGCGACGTGGATCACGTCGTGGCCGACGGCAATGTGTTCTACGTGACGCCCGAACAGACCGTGCGCGGCGACCACGCCGTCTACGACTACGCCACCGACACCATCGTGGTGACCGGCGACGTCGTGGCTGTCCAGGGCCAGGATGTGGCGCGCGGCGACCGCATGACCATCAAGACCAAGACCAATGACGTGAAGATGGAATCCAACGCCACGGGTCGCGGCAAGACCCGCGTGCGCGCGGTGATCTATCCCGACCAGAACAAAAAGCCCGCCGTCGCTAAGCCGTAGGATCAAATGGCGTTCACGATGCAATATCTGGGGGCCGACAAGACGGCCGGCGACGGCCTTTTCGTCGATGCGATCGGCAAGTCGTTCGGCGATCGTCCGGTCGTCAAGAGCGTGTCGCTGACCCTCAAGCGCGGCGAGGTCGCGGGCTTGCTGGGCCCCAACGGCGCGGGCAAGACCACCTGTTTCTACATGATCACCGGCTTGGTCGCCGCAGACTACGGCTCGATCTTCCTGGACGGCGAGGACATCACCGGCCAGCCGATGTTCCAACGGGCCCGCATGGGTGTCGGCTACCTGCCCCAGGAAGCCTCGATCTTTCGCGGCATGACCGTCGAGCAGAACGTCATGGCCGTGGTCGAGATGCGCCAGAAGAACCAGCGCCAGGCTCGCGAGCAGGTGACCAGCATCCTGGAAGAGCTGCGCATCACCCACATCCGCAAGTCGCCGGCCGTCGCCCTGTCGGGCGGAGAGCGGCGCCGGGTGGAAATCGCCCGCGCCCTGGCCAGCGAGCCGTCGTTCATGCTGCTGGACGAGCCCTTCGCCGGCATCGATCCCCTGGCGATCGCCGACATCCGCGAGGTCATCGGCTATCTGAAGGGCCGCGGCATCGGCATACTGATCACCGACCACAATGTCCGCGAGACGCTGGACATCATCGACCGCGCCTCGATCATCCATGCTGGCGAGGTGCTGTTCGAAGGCTCTCCCCAGGAGATCGTCGACAATCCCGAAGTGCGCCGGGTTTACCTGGGCGACAGTTTCGCCGAGCGCGGCTAGGCATATCCTGCGGCCCGCGACCCCGCGGTGGTCGGGGCGGACGGCGATCCGGTCCTAAGGATCGCGTTCACCAACGCCTTGTCCGACACGCATTCGGGCCTCTCGGACAAGAAAACCGACGATATCTCGGGACGAGATGGTCGCAGCGGCACGCTTTTTGCTGACGTTGGCGCCCCGTTAACCAGACTGCTCTTCAATGGTGATCGACACCGGTTCGATTTGCCCAGGAGGGCGCCTTGGCTCTCGGCCACAGATTGGAGCTTCGACAAGGCCAAGGCCTCGTCATCACGCCGCAGCTGCAGCAGGCCATCAAGCTGCTGCAGTTGTCGAACCTCGAACTCGACGCCTTCGTCGAGGCCGAGCTCGAGCGTAATCCCCTGCTCCAGCGCGAAGATGGCCCAGTCGAGGCCGAGCGCGCGTCCGAAGCCCCCGAAGGCGCGACCGAGAACCTCGGCCTGGACTCGGTGTCCGACAGCGCCGCCAGCGGCCAGATGGACGCCACGCCCGACGACGTCTCGCCCGGCGAGCGCGCCACCGGCGATGGCCCAGACTCGGAAAATGGAGCCGAGCAGGCCGGCGGGGCCATCGACTGGTCGCGCACCGGCGGCGGCGGCAATTTCGAGAGCGACGACAATTACGAAAGCGCCCTTACCCGGCCCCCGACCCTGACCGAGCACCTGACCGGCCAGCTGTCGGTGGCGGGTCTCTCCCCCGCCCAGAACGTGGTGGCCCGGGTGCTGATCGACGCGGTGGACGAGACCGGCTATCTGCGCGCCGACCTCGATGAGGTGGCCGAGCGCCTGGGCTGCGAGCTTGCCTTCGTCGAAGGGGTTCTGGGCGCCCTTCAGGGCTTCGAGCCAGCTGGCGTCCTGGCCCGCGATGTGCGCGAGTGCCTGGCCCTGCAGCTGAACGACGTCAATCGCTACGACCCCTGCATGGCCGCCCTGCTGGACAATCTGGACCTGCTCGCCAAGCGCGACATGAATGGCCTGCGCAAGATCTGCGGCGTCGACGACGAGGACCTGCGCGAAATGATCGCCGAGATCCGCGCCCTGACCCCCCGCCCCGGCGCGGCCTTCCACTCCGACCCGCCCCAGACCCTGGTGCCCGACGTCCATGTGCGTGAGACGCCCGGGGGCCTGTGGCATGTCGAGCTCAACACCGACACCCTCCCCAAGGTGCTGGTCGATCAGCGCTACCACGCCCGGGTCAGCAAGGGCGCGCGGAGCGACCAGGAAAAGAGCTTCGTCTCCGATTGTTTCGCCACCGCCAACTGGCTGGTAAAAAGCCTGGACCAGCGGGCCAAGACCATCCTCAAGGTCTCCAGCGAGATCGTCCGCCAGCAGGACGGCTTCCTCGCCTACGGCGTCGAGCACCTGCGGCCGCTGAACCTCAAGACCGTCGCCGACGCCATCGGCATGCACGAGAGCACCGTCAGCCGGGTGACCTCCAACAAGTACATGGCCACCCCGCGCGGGGTGTTCGAGCTGAAATACTTCTTCACCTCGGCCATCCAGGCCACCGAGGGCGGCGAGGCCCATTCGGCCGCCAGCGTCCGCCACAAGATCAAGGGCCTGGTCGAGGCCGAGCGCAGCGAAGCCGACGTCCATTCCGACGACGCCATCGTCGAAATCCTCAAGGGGGCCGGCGTCGACATCGCCCGCCGCACCGTGGCCAAGTACCGCGAGGCCCTGCGAATTCCCTCCTCGGTCGAGCGTCGGCGGCTGATCAAGGAAACCGCGTAAAAAGGATCGATGGCGCATAGCCACGAAGGCCGCGCTCTGCGTTTCTAGAGACGCGACCAAAGGCGAAGCATGACGACCCAGAGTTTGTCCGACGTGATCGAGGGGTTTGGCGAGGACACACGCCCCGTCCTGACCGTCGGCCAGATGCTGGAGCAGTTCGATAGCCGCGCCTTCGGGGCCATGCTGTTCGTGTTCGGACTGCTCAACTGCCTGCCCCTGCCGCCAGGCTCCTCGACCATCCTCAGCCTGCCGATCTTGCTGCTGGCCCCGCAGATCGCCTGGGGCTCGGATATTCCATGGCTGCCCCGCAAGCTGGTTCACCATCCCCTGAAACGCGACGACCTGCGAGGCCTGTTCCGTAGGCTGACGCCGATCGTCCGGCGGATGGAGCTGGTCACCCGCCCGCGCCTGGAGATGTTGTTCGCGCCGGCCGGCGAGCGGATGATCGGCGTGGTCTGCACCCTGCTGGCCATGGTGCTGGTGCTGCCGATCCCCCTGGGCAACCTCGCGCCGGGCGCGACGGTGGCGGTGCTGTCTCTGGCCCTGCTGCAGCGTGACGGCCTGCTGGCCCTGGCGGGCTATCTGATGGCGGCGGTCAGCGTCGGCCTGCTGGTGCTCAGCGCCGGTGTCGTCATGGCTGCGGTCGAACGCCTGCTAGACATGTTTTCAGGGCTGTTTTAAGTCGCCTTGGCGGCGCTTGACACCACGTCAGGACAGGCGCGTTGTTACCGCATGCAAGTCCAAATCTCCGGCAAGCATGTCGACGTTGGCGAGGCTCTGCGAGCGCGAGTCTCCGACGAAATCACCCTGAGCATCGGTAAGTATTTTGATCGCGGCGGCGACGCCGAAGTGATCATCAGCAAGGAGGGCTACGCCTTCCGGGTCGATTGCTCGGTCAAGCTGGCTTCGGGTCAGCAACTGATCAGCCACGGGTCGGGAGGAGACGCACACGCGGCCTTCGACGCCGCCCTGGCCAAGATCGAAACGAGGGTTAGGCGCTACAAACGACGATTGAAAAGCCACTCCATCGCCGCCAACGCCAAGGCGGCCGAAAACGCGGCGATGTACGTGCTGCGGGCCCCCGAAGACGACGATGCCGACGAGGACGACTGGAGCAGCGAGGACGACCATCCCGCCGGCGCGCCGGCCGCGATGATCATCGCCGAGAGCCAGGGCTCCCTGAAGACGATGACCGTTTCCATGGCGGTCATGGAACTGGACCTGACCGAGTCCCAGGCAATCGTGTTTAGGAACGCCGCCCACGACGGATTGTCAGTGGTCTATCGGCGGCCAGACGGAAATATTGGCTGGATCGATCCCGAACGGACGCAGGTGAAGGCCCCCGCGCTGAACGGACACGGGCCAGCCGCAAGCTGACAGAACCTCGGGTTCGTTGGTGCGTTTCGGAAGGTCCGCATTTTGCCGAATCTCTCGGAACGACGACTCGGTGCGACCGATAACGAAGCGAGCTGGCGGCCATGACGATCGGCGATCTACTGGATCCAGGCGCAGTGATCCTGCGGGTCAGCGCCTCCAACAAGCGTCAGGTCCTGGGCGTCATCGCCGACGTTGCCGCCCGCGTCCTGGGCGTCGACGCCGGTGAGGCGCTCGAGGGCCTGATCGATCGTGAGACGGCCGGTTCGACCGGCGTAGGCCAGGGCGTGGCTATTCCCCATGCGCGCGTGAAGGGCCTGGACCGGGTTCGCGCGGTGTTCATGCGCCTGGAGACGCCGGTGGCATTCGGGTCGGTGGACGACAAGCCCGTGGACCTGCTGGTCACCCTTTTCGCCCCCGCCGACGCCGACTCCAGCCACCTGAGGGCCCTGGCTCGGGTGTCGCGACTGATGCGCCAGCCCGAGACGCGGCAACAACTGCGCCAGGCGCGCTCGGCCGACGCGGTGTATCTGCTGCTAGCCCCGGCGCAGGAGAGCAAGCCGACGGCGGCTTGAGGGGCGGTTGCGAGCGCCCAAATTTGTCTGTTAAAGGCTATATTTCCAAAACTTGGTCAGCGGCCCTGGAAGCTCACTTCGATGATCAGAACACTTCTTCTTGCTTCGAGTGTAGCGCTCGCACTCGGCGCATCCGCTAGGGCTCAAATTCCACAGACCGAGCCGCTGGCTGAGGGCCGCCCGTGTACCTCTAGCGATCTTGTGGGTCTTTGGGAAAGCCGGGTCGTTACACCAAATTCGACCACGAAGGCGTTGTCTAAAGGGATTTCGCTAGACTACATGCGCTTCTCGTCTGACGGAAAGATGATGTATTACGGCGCGGGAAAACCCGAGGCTGACATCCAAAAGATTCAAAAGAACCTCGACCAATATGATGCCGTAGATGGCGTCAACTATGATGGCAGGATATTTACTCCTGGTTTCCTCTTAATCACCCGAGATGGACAACCCTTCCAGGGCTTCACCTGCACCGTGGTGAACGCTGCACAGGGCGAGCCAACGATGATCTTGAGCCAGTTGAGGGGGATGGCGCCTTTGAGGCGTTTGCAGCGTCGACTCGATTAGGCGCGCCGCTTCCAAACCGACCCAGATGTCTCTCGGGTCGGCTCGGAACTTACCGACGGGGGCTAATGCACCGAGACCGGCGCCAGCTCGTGCGCCAGGGCGGCGGCCACGGCGGAGTCCTTGTCGGTCAGCACGGCCAGGCGGGCGCCGTCGGCGCGGAACACGGCGTAGAGCGTCTGGTCGGGCGACAGGTCAAAGTCGCTGACCCCGTCCGGCGCGTCCTCGAGGATTTCCGCCGCCTTGATGGGCCGCACATAGACCAGGTCGGGCGCGCCAAGCGCCGCGAAGGCTTCGGCGGAGAAGAACGGGGTATGGGGGTCAGGTGTCATTAAGACCAACTCCTTTGAAAATAGGAACGCCCCGCGACGCAGGTCGGTTCAGACCGCGCGCTGGAACGAGTGCCGGAAAGGTCAGCCGACCGACCGGATGGGAATGCGGCGAACCAGCCGTTCAGGCTCCGGCCGGGCGAGATCGACATGCAGCAAGCCATGCTCGAGCGTGGCGGCCGTGACCTCCATGCCGTCGGCCAGCACGAAGGTGCGCAGGAAGCCCCGCGCCGCGATGCCGCGATGCAGATAGGCGCGGTCGGTCTCGGACTTGCCGTCCGCCTCGCGCCGTCCGGCGACCACCAGCTGGCCGCCTTCGACGGTGACATGCAACTGATCGGGCGAGAAGCCAGCGACTGCCAGGGTGATGCGCACCCCGCCGTCGTCAGACTGCTCGACATTGTAGGGCGGATAGCTTTCGGCGGCGGCCTTTGCCGCGCGCTCGATCAGGTCTCGAGTGTGTTCGAAGCCCAGCAGGAAGGGGCTGTCGAACAGGATGGCGCGGGTCATCGCGAAGTCCTCGCTCAAGCGACTTCGTGCGCGAGAACCAGGCCCGGGATCGGCGCCCCGCCTCGCGACGTCCAGCTTAGGTGGCGATGGGCGACGGTGGGTTCAAGAGCCGTAAGCGCCTGCCCCCGTGGGACGCACAGGGGGAGGGCACCCCGAAGAGGTCGGGTGGGGTTTGATGAGTCAAGGGGGCGGCGAAGCCCCACCCACCACTTGGTGGTCCCCCCTCCCCATTAAGGGGAGGGAAAGAACCTGTACTAATTCAGTAGCTTTCGTCGTGGCGCTTGATCGCCGTGCGGATGATCTCGGCGGTTTCTTCCAGGTCGGCCCAGCCGCTGATCTTGGTCGACTTGCCCTTTTCCAGGTCTTTATAGTGCTGGAAGAAGTGGGCGATCTGCTCGGTGAGGATCACCGGCAGGTCGCGCCAGCTGTTCACGCCCGTATAGAAGGGGTGCAGCTTGTCGACCGGCACGGCCAGGATCTTTTCGTCCGAACCGGCTTCATCGACCATCATCAGGGTGCCGATCGGGCGGCAGCGGATGATCGCGCCCGGCACCACGGGGGTCGGACCCACCACCATGATGTCGGCGGGATCGCCGTCGTCCGCCAGGGTGTGGGGAATGAAGCCGTAATTGGCCGGATAGAACATCGCCGTGTGCAGGAAGCGATCGACCATCAGGGCGCCGCTGGCCTTGTCGATCTCATATTTCACCGGCTCGCCGCCTTGCGGGATCTCGATGACGGCGTTGAGGTCATAGGGCGGGTTCACGCCGGTGGCGATCTTGGAGAGGTCCATTGTGACTCTTCTTCAGGAGATTGGGGTCCGCGGGGAGGCGGCTGCGCGGGCGACTGTATAGGCCACAAATGTTGCGGTGCGGAAGGGGCGGAAAGCTTGACTTGCGACCTCGGGCACCGAAAGCCTTACTTATCAGCGAGGGCGGTCATAATGATCCGAAGACGATGGGGTACGGCTTGGCTGTTTGCGGCGATGATTTTCGCCGGCCCGGCGATGAGCCGTTCTATCGAAGATCTCCATGTCGACCTGCGGGCGCGGGCCGGCTTGCCTCCCGCCAGCGCGGTCGGCGAGGTCACGATTTTTCGCCAAGCGCTCTATCTCGGCGGAAGCTCAAGCACGGTCGCACGACGCAACACGCGCGGCCGATGGACGGTGTCGCGGGTGGAGACCTTGGGGCGCGCGCCGAACGGCGTCCGGGCCAAGAACTGGACGTTGAGCCGAGACTCAGCGGAAGTTCTGGAGCGTTGGCTTGATGATCCGGCGCTGTATCAAATGACCGGTTCGGTCGGCGAGCAGTCTTGCCTGGATCCTGGCATGCTCGTGGCTGAGGTCGCTTGGAAGGGGCGATCAACCAGCCTTGAAGCCGATTGCGAAGCCGACGACGCCCTCAAGGCGTTGTCCGGCATACTGAACGCCTCCTAAGGCGCGGTGTCAGAGGGGCTTCCAACCGTCCGAACATCACGCTATATAGCTCCTACATCGTCCGTCAGCGCTGATAGCGCTTTCGAGCGGCGGCCCGAAAGGCTGCCGCTTTTTCTTTGGCCGCTCGCCAGCTAGGCTTTAGTCAGCAGGTTTTGGGCGGCCGCCAGTGAGTTGAGAGACCCTTTGCGCGGCAAGACGCAAGAAGACCGTAGTCTGATCGAACTGCTCGATCCCGTGGCCGATTCCGTCGGCTATGAGTTGGTGCGCCTGCGCCTGATGGGCGGGGCCGAGCAGCGCCGGCTGCAGATCATGGCCGAGCGGCCGCTGCAGGACGACGGCAGCGGCGGCGACATGAACGTCGAAGACTGCGCCAAGCTGTCGCGCGCCATTTCCGAAGTGATGGACGCCGCCGACCCGATCAGCGGCGAATACACCCTGGAAGTCTCCAGCCCCGGCGTCGATCGCCCCCTGACCCGGCTGAAGGACTTCGACACCTATGCCGGCCTGGAGGTCCGCCTCGAGCTGGACCGCGTCGCCGAGGGCCGCAAGCGCTTCAAGGGCGAACTGGCCGGCGTCGAGGATGGCCAGGTGGGCCTGAACATCGAGGGCGAGGACGACACCACCGTCTATTTCCCGTTCGACTGGATCGTCGACGCCAAGCTGGTGCTGACGGACCAACTGATGAAGCGGGGCGCCGACCAGCGCGCCGCCCGCGTCGGCGAAGGCGCTGACGCCGACAACGAAGACCTCGGCGACGACGCCGAAGACGACATTGACCTGTCCGAAAGTGAAGAGGACTGACCATGGCCATCGGCATTTCCGCCAACCGCCTCGAGCTGCTGCAAATCGCCGACGCCGTCGCGCGCGAAAAAGGCATCGAGAAGGAAGTCGTCATCGAGGCGATCGAGGACGCTCTGCAAAAGGCGGCCCGGGCCCGTTACGGCGCCGAGCACGATATCCGGGTGAAGATCGACACCAAGACCGGCGAGACCAGCCAGAAGCGGGTCATCGAGGTCGTGGCTGATGACTTCGAGCTGGAAGGCGAGATCGGCAAGGTCCAGCTGTCGTCGGCCAGGCGCACCTGGCGCGACGCCGAGGTGGGCAAGATCTACGAGGAAGATCTGCCGCCGTTCGAGATCGGCCGCGTCCAGACCCAGATGGCCCGCCAGGTCGTCATGCATAAGGTCCGCGAAGCCGAGCGCGAGCGCCAGTACGACGAGTACAAGGATCGCGCCGGCGAGATCGTCAATGGCAGCGTCAAGCGCGTCGAATACGGCAACGTGATCGTTGACCTCGGCCGCGGCGAAGGCATCATGCGCCGCGACCAGTCGATCCCGCGCGAGAACTTCAACGTCGGTGACCGCATCCGCGCCTACATCTACGACGTCCGTCGCGAGACCAAGGGCCCGCAGATCATGCTGTCGCGCGCCCACGGCGGCTTCATGGCCAAGCTGTTCGCGCAGGAAGTGCCGGAAGTCTATGACGGCGTCATCGAGATCCGCGCCGTGGCCCGCGATCCGGGTTCGCGCGCCAAGATGGCCGTGATCTCCAACGACAGCAGCATCGACCCCGTTGGCGCCTGCGTCGGCATGCGCGGCTCGCGCGTCCAGGCCGTTGTGGCCGAGCTGCAGGGAGAGAAGATCGACATCATCCAATGGTCCGAGGACGAAGCGACCTTCATCGTCAACGCCCTGGCCCCGGCCGAGGTGTCCAAGGTCGTGATGGACGAGGAAGACGAGCGCGTCGAAGTCGTGGTGCCAGATGAGCAGCTGTCGCTGGCCATCGGCCGTCGCGGCCAGAACGTTCGCCTCGCCTCGCAGCTGACCGGCTGGCAGATCGACATCATGACGGAGGCCCAGGAGAGCGAGCGCCGTCAGAAGCAGTTCACCGAGACCACCGCCCTGTTCCAGGAAGCCCTGGACGTCGACGAGGTCATCGCCCAGCTGCTGGTCACCGAAGGCTTCGCCACGGTGGAAGACGTCGCCTATGTCGAGCCGCACGAAATCGCCGCCATCGAAGGCTTCGACGACGAGACGGCCGAGGAGCTTCAGACTCGGGCCCGCGAATATCTCGACAAGGAAGCCGCGGCGCTCAACGCCAAGCGCGTCGCGCTGGGCGTTGAGGACGGCGTGCTGGAGATCGAAGGCGTCACCTTGCCCATGGCCGTGGCCTTGGGCGAAGGCGACGTGAAGTCGGTCGAGGACCTGGCCGGCCTGATCCCCGACGACCTGCGTGGCTGGTTCGAGACCAAGGACGGCGAACGCACGCGCGAAGCTGGCATTCTCGACAGCTTCAACCTGTCGCCGGAAGACGCCGAGGCGCTGATCATGCGCGCCCGCGTCTTAATGGGCTGGGTGGAGGCTCCGCCGGAGCCGGAATATATCGAAGAAGAGGTCGAAGACGCGGAAGACGCGGGCGAAGCGCCGGCCGAGGCCTCGGACGAGATCACCGAAGACGCTGAGCCGACGGAAGAGACCGAGGACGCGACTGACGACGAGACCAAGGAAGACTAGAAACTTCCGTTTCCCCGACGAAGGTCGGGGCCCAGGTGAAAGCCCATGAGCCTCTCAGGGTGAATCTGGGTCCCGGCCGGAGTTTATCCTCGGGCGCGCTTGCGCGACCCGCAGGCCGGGAAGCGGTTGATGACGAGCATTGATGACAGAGCCCGACGCCCCCAAGACCCACGCCGAAGCTTCGCGCCAGCGCAAGGACATCGTCCTGGGCGAGGCGACCGACGAGGCGCGCCTGGTGCGGTTCGTGATCGGTCCCGACGGGGCAGTCGTGCCCGACGTGGCGCGCAAGCTGCCGGGTCGCGGCATGTGGGTGGACGCCACGCGCGAGGCGGTGACCCTGGCGGCCAAGAAGGGCCTGTTTTCGCGCTCGGCCAAGACAAAGCTGTCGGCTCCGGCCGACCTGGCCGACCAAGTGGAGCAACTGCTGGTTCGGCGCGTTCTCGACGGGCTGGGTCTTGCACGGCGCGGTGGAAACATTATCTCGGGCTTCGAAAAGGTCTGCTCGGCCCTGGCGTCGGGCAAGACCGCTTGGCTGATCGAGGCGTCAGACAGCGCCGCCGACGGCCGGCGAAAGATTCTCACCGCCGCCTACAAGGCCCCGAACGACCCGAAAATCCTCGGTATGTTCTCATCCGACGAATTGGGTTTGGCCTTGGGCGGGGAGAATGTGATACACACGGCGCTTCTTGCCGGGCGCGGCACTGATCGCTGGACATTGGATGTCGAGCGGTTATCAGGCTTCCGCCCACTCTCCCCTCCGAGTTGGTCGGCGAGTTGGCGTGAGGAGCCTTGAGATAAGGGCCCGGAAACGCGCTTCCTTTGGGAGGTACGTCCAGGCCCCGTTCTCATATGGATCTAACGGTTTTGGCCAGCCTCAGCTGGCGGAAGTACAAGCGAGCGCATGAGCGACGAGAACGATAACGGTCGGCCTGGTTCCAACCCCGGGGGCAGAGCGCCCATAACGCTGAAGCCCCGCCAGGGGTCTGTCAGCGCCGGTGTAGTGAAGCAGAGCTTCAGCCACGGCCGCACCAAGACGGTGGTGGTTGAAACCAAACGCGTGCGTCCGCACGCGGCTCCGGCAGGCAACCTCGCCGCGCCGTCCTCGGCCGAGCGTCACAACGCCGCGCCGCGTCAGCAGTCTTCCGGCGGTGGCGGCTCTTCGGCTGGCGGCCTGTCGCAAGGCGAGATGCTGGCCCGTCAGCGCGCCATCGAGGCCGCTCGCGAACATCAGGAACGTCAAGCCGGCGAACGCCGCGCCGCCGAGGCTCGCGCCACGGCCGCCGAGGCCGCCGCGCGCGAAACCGCCGCTAAGGCCGCCGCGACCGCCAAGGCCGCCGCGACGCCGACTCCTGCTCCGGAGGCGGCTCCGGTCGCCGCCGCTCCGGCCGCGCCCACCCCGGTCGCCCCCACCCCGGTCGCCCGCGTGGTCGCCGCGCCTGCTGCTCCGGCCCCGACGGCCGCCGCGGCTCCTGCTCCGGTCACGGCTCCCGCAGCGCCGCGCGCCGAGGCCCCGCGCCCCGCCGCACCGGCGGCGCGCGGCGACGCGCCCCGTCCCGCGGCGCCGGCCGCCGGCCAGACCCGCACCTACGAGCCCAGCCGCGATCGCCGCGACGACCGCACCTCGACCACGACCTATCGTCCGGGTCCGGGCGGCGAGCGTCCACCGCAAGGCGATCGTCCCCAGGGAGACCGTCCGCAGGCCGACCGGCCATTCAATCAGCGCGCTCCGCGCCCGGATGGTCCCTATAACCAACGCACGCCGCGTCCCGACGCTGGCGGTCCCCGTCCCGAAGGCGCTAGCGGTTTCCGCAACGACCGTCCGCAAGGCGACCGCCCTCAGGGGGATCGTCCGCAAGGCGATCGTCCCCAGGGCGACCGCCCGACTCAGACCGTCCGCTATTCGGCCCTGGCCCCGCGCCCGGCCCCTGGCGCCCGTCCGGGTCCTGGTGGTGCGCGAGGCGCCCGTCCGGGCGTTCCCGCCTCGGCTCCGGCCACGCCAGAAATCCAGCGCGCCACGCGTTCGGCCCCCCGCCCCGGCGGCGAGGCCGCGCGGCGTCCGGAGGATGACGACGATCGGCGCAAGGCCGCCGCGCCCGGCAAGGCCGTGTCGCGCGCCAAGGGCGCTCCGATCCGCCGCGAAGGCCGCCTGACGATCCAGACCGTGGCCGGCGATGGAGACTCCGCCGATCGCATGCGCTCGCTGGCCTCGGTTCGCCGGGCCCGTGAACGTGAAAAAGAAAAGCGCCGCGGCGGTCCCGCCGATGTCGTGAAGGTTAGCCGCGAAGTGATCATCCCCGACGTCATCACCGTTCAGGAGCTGTCCAACCGGATGGCCGTGCGCGGTGTCGAGATCATCAAGTTCCTGATGCGTCAGGGCGTGATGCTGAAGATCAACGACGTCATCGACAACGACACCGCCGAACTGGTGGCCACCGAATTTGGCCACACCGTCCGCCGCGTTTCGGAAGCCGACGTCGAAGAAGGCTTCATCGGCGCCGAGGACATCGACGACCACCTGGAGTCGCGGCCCCCGGTGGTCACGGTCATGGGTCACGTCGACCACGGCAAGACCAGCCTGCTGGACGCGCTGCGCAAGGCCGACGTGGCCGGCGGCGAGCACGGCGGCATCACCCAGCACATCGGCGCCTATCAGGTTCGCCTGGAAAATGGCCAAAAGGTCACCTTCCTCGACACCCCAGGCCACGCGGCCTTCTCGCAAATGCGGGCCCGCGGCGCCAACATCACCGACCTGGTGATCCTGGTGGTGGCTGGCGACGACGGCGTCATGCCGCAGACCATCGAGGCCATCAAGCACGCCCGCGCTGCGGAAGTGCCGATCATCGTGGCCGTCAACAAGATGGACAAGCCGGGCTCTGACGCCACCCGCGTCATCAACGAGCTGCTGCAACACGAGATCGTGGTCGAGAGCCTGGGCGGCGAAACCCAGATCGTCGAGGTCTCGGCCAAGACCGGCCAGGGCCTGGACGAGCTGATCGAGCGCATCCTGCTGTTGGCCGAGGTCATGGACCTGAAGGCCAACCCCGATCGCACCGCCGACGGCGTGGTGATCGAGGCCAAGCTCGACAAGGGTCGCGGCGCGGTTTCGACCGTGCTGGTCAAGCGCGGCACGCTGAAGCGCGGCGACATCGTCGTGGCCGGCAGCCAGTTCGGCCGGGTTCGCGCCCTGCTCAACGAGCGCAATGAGCAACTGAACGACGTCGGGCCTTCGACTCCGGTCGAGATTCTCGGCCTGGACGGCGTGCCTTCGCCCGGCGACCCCTTCGCGGTCGTCGAGAACGAAGCTCGGGCTCGTGAATTGACCGAGTACCGCATCCGCCTGAAGCGCGAGAAATCGATGCATCCGGTTGGCGCGGGTGCCACCAGCATGGCCGACATGATGGCCAAGCTGCAGGACAAGAAATATCGCGAGCTGCCGCTGGTCATCAAGGCTGACGTGCAGGGCTCGGCCGAGGCGATCATCGGCTCGCTGGACGCCATGTCGACCGACGAGGTCCGCGCGCGGATCATCCTGTCGGGCGCCGGGGCGATCAGCGAAAGCGACGTGATGCTGGCCAAGGGCGCCGGCGCGCCGCTCATCGGCTTCAACGTCCGGGCCTCGGCCCAGGCGCGGGCGCTGGCCGAACGCGAAGGCGTCGAGATCCGCTACTACGCGATCATCTACGACCTGCTGGACGACATCAAAGGCGTGCTCTCGGGCATGCTGGCCCCGATCCAGCGCGAAACCTTCCTCGGCAACGCCGAAGTGCTGCAAGCCTTCGACATCTCCAAGATCGGCAAGGTCGCCGGTTGTAAGGTCACCGAGGGCGTGGTCCGCAAGGGCGCCAAGGTCCGGATCATCCGCAACGACATCGTCGTTCTGGAACTGGGCACCCTGGCGACGCTCAAGCGCTTCAAGGACGAGGTCAACGAGGTCCCGTCCGGCCAGGAGTGCGGCATGCTGTTCGCCGGCTTCCAGGACATCAAGGTCGGCGACACCATCGAGTGCTTCACCGTCGAAGAGATCAAGCGCCAGCTCGACTAAGGTCGGGTTGGCGCTTCGAGAGACAGGGGGCGCGGACCGCAGGGTCCGCGCCCTTTTTCGTTTGGCGGGTGGCCTAGCTCGACGACAGTGGTGGTCCGTGGCACTCTGGTATCGCAGCTGGAGGCGCGATCATGGCGGAGATCACCGTCGCTACCTGGGGCAAGGACCTGGCTTTCGGTGTCTTGCAGGACATGGGGCGCGAGGCCGGCTTGATCGATGGCGACCAAGTCAACAGCGAAATCCTGAAGGGCGAGATCGTCATCAGCAAGCGACTTCCGCCCTCTCGCCGGGCCAGCAGGCCCGCGCCCGCAGAGCGTTGGAAGGGATCACCGCCGACAGCAAGGGCCGGTCCCTGGATGGGGTTTCGATCCGCATACTAAGCGACGAAGGGCGGCGCGGGTGATGCGGGTTTGACGCATGGTGGACCTTGGCGAGCGTCATGTGCGACGAGACGACCGGAGCGGCTTCGGGCTTATGTGTCGGCAGCCACTCTACAGCGCGGCTAGATTAGGCTTTCGATCGAGCTTCAGCTTAAAGGGAAGGGCGCCGACGCGAGTTCGGCGCCCTTCTTGCGTTTGGGGTGAGAGATGAAAATACAGGGGACAACTCCGGTAGGGGAGACGATGACGGTCGGTGGAGCTTTGTCGAAACGCCTTTTCGGATGGCGCCGTTTCAGCTTCCTCGTCTATCTCGCGGTGATCGCCGTTATGACTTTGACTTGGCTGGCGCTGCCGGATGCGATTGGCCTCAACGACACCCTTGCCCTGTCGGGGCTTATGATCAGCTTCGTGCTTGCCATGTTCGGCTATATTTTCTGGTGCCGTCGACTTGGCTCAAACGCATGGGTCCGGCTAGGCACGCTTCAGCAAGTCGATTTGAGCTACGAGTTCAATGACGTCGGACTGGAGATTGTCAGCAGCAGCGGCGTCGTGACAAATGTACCGTGGCGCGCCGTCCTCAGCGTTTGTCGCGAGAAAACACTGTGGCTCCTGATCAGCACGGGTGGAGGGACTTTCTATCTGCCTCGCCGCTTTTTTGCGAACGCCACCGAGGAAAAGGCGTTGATTGCGTTTTGTGTCGATCACCTGTCGCCGCAGGCGCGCTCGCGAAGTCCCGAAGCGACAGCCTTCCTCGCCCCGACTTAGCGGCGATCGAAGTTGGGCCCGCCGGACTGGAATTCGCCCGATTTCCGGCTTAACCCTGTCGTCATGCGTATCCGGACCCTCCTGACCCTGACCCTTGCGACCGCCGCCCTCAGCGGTTGCGCCACCGTCAGCCGCTATGACGCGGCCGGCGACGTCCACGCTCTGCTGGTGGCGATCCGCAACAACGACCATGCCGCCTTCGACGCCCGCGTCGATCGCTCGGCGCTGAAGGCCCAGATCGAGAGCCGGCTGGTGCGCGAGGCCCGCTCCTCGAAGATGAGCGGCGGCCTGCAGGCGGCGATCATCGCCCTGGCCGCGCCCGCCGCCGACATCGCCGGCGCCGCTCTGGTCCAGCCCGAGACCTTCCGCTACGCCGCCAACTATTACGGCTACACGCCTGACCGCCCGATCCCCGACCGCATCGCCATCGCCGCCGCCCTGCGCCCGCTGGACAGCGACCATGTCTGCGCGGCCAAGACCAAGGACGGTCCCTGTCTGCTGACCTTTACCCTGGAGGGCGGCACGTGGCGGCTGTCGGGCTTCGACGCCGAGGCCGTCAACCTGCACTTCAACCGGTGACGCCAGCGATGCGGGCGCGCGCCGTGCTGCTCGGCTTGGCCCTGAGCGCCTTGGCCACCGCCGCGCACGCCGAACGCAAGATGTATTCCTTCGACCCGATCTCGGCCGACGCCAAGCGTCTGACCGGCGCCGGCCTGACGGTGCTGTTCGACAGGAAGCTGACCGGAACCCGGGTGCTGAAGGTTCTGGCCACCGGCGTGCCGGTCCAGGCCCGGCTGATCGGCGGCCATCAGAAGGATCTCGCCCCTGGCGGGTTGAAGGCCATGGCCGGGGTCGACGCCGACGCCGACCTCTATGAGATCGACCCGAAGTTCGAACAGGGCCGGGTCTATATCCGGGCCTTCTGTCCGGGGGCGAAGCGCCTTTGGCTGAGCTTCAGCCGGCTGGCCACCTATCGCGACCTGCGCGTCCAGGCGTTCGGCGACGACCCCAAGGGCGGGGCGACGCGGGTGTGCGGCACCCTCGACTTTTCGTTCCGCGGCGAATGGAAACTGCCCAACGGCAAGGGGCCCGATCCAATGGATGACTGGGCCGACGACAAAGGGCCGGGCTAGAGCATTTCCCGACCTGACTGCGTCAGGCCGTGAGCTCTAATCTTCTGTTTTGACGCATTTTTCTTCATGCGAACCGGAATCACTTCGCTCGAAAACTGCTCTAGCTGGGCGGTTTTCGCACCCCTTAATCTCTCTGCATCCCGACTTTCGTCGGGATGCAGAGAAGAAGTGGGCGCGCTTCGGGACGCGACATCAAGCCGCTGTTTCATGCCATGGTCGCCCGACGAGGCAGGGGGTGAGCGACCATGAGCGACGCGTTGGCGGACTTTACCCTGTTCGACTTCGACGACGGCCGTTGGACACGGCCCGTCTACCGCATCGGCTCGGGCCCGGCGGTGATCGTCATCCACGAGATCCCCGGCCTCCACCCCGGCGTATTGCAGTTCGCCCGCGACGTGGCGGCAGAGGGTATGACCGTGTTCTGCCCCAGCCTGTTCGGCGAACCCGGCCGGCCGGTGACCACGGGCTACGCGATGAGGGTGATCGCCAAGACCCTCTGCGTGCGCCGCGAATTCACCGCCTGGGCGGCTGATCGCTCCAGCCCCATCGTCGACTGGCTGCGCGCCCTGGCCCGCCAGGTCCATGCCGAGTGTGGCGGCAAGGGCGTCGGGGCGGTGGGCATGTGCTTCACCGGCGGCTTCGCCCTGGCCATGATGACCGAGCCCTCGGTGGTGGCCCCGGTGATGTCGCAGCCCTCATTGCCACTGGGCAAGAAGAACGCTGCGGCGCTGGACGTGTCGCCGGACGAACTGGCCGTGGCCAAGGCGCGTATGGAGGCCGAGGATTTGACACTGCTGGCCCTGCGGTTCGCGGGCGACGCCCTCGTGCCCTGCGCCCGCTTCGCCACCCTGCAGCGAGAACTGGGCAACCGGGTCGAGGCCCACGTCCTGCCCGACGCCTCGGCGCGCGGCGGCTCCGGCCGTGACCCGCATTCGGTGCTGACCCTGCACCTCAATCGCCATGATCCGGACGGCGAGACGATGAGGGTGCATCGACGCGTGCTGGCCTTCTTCAAGGACCGCACGGGGGCCTGAGGCGCGGTCACGCTGGACTTTTGCCGGCCACGCGCCTAGACACCCCGCCTTCCTGTTTCCACCCCGCGCCCGGCGTTCGATCCGCTGGCCGGGCGGCAAGGCCTTCGTCATGAAGAACAAGATTTTCAAACCCACCAAGGGCGTCAGCGCCGGCCCGTCTCAGCGCCAGTTGCGGGCCGGCGAGTTGATCCGCCATGCCCTGGTCGACATCCTGCGCGAGGAGACGCTGCAGGATGTCGCTCTCGCCAACATCTCGGTGACTGTCACCCAGGTGCGGATGAGCCCCGACCTGCGCCACGCCATCTGCTTCGTCGAGCCGCTGGGCGCCGGGGTGATGAACATCCACGTGCCCGAGCCCTCGTCGCCGTCGCGCACGTCCGTCGTGCCCGGCAGCCCCGCCGAGGTGGTGGCGGGCCTCAACCGCGTGACCAAGTTCCTGCGCGGTCGGCTCGGCCATGGTCTGGGCATGCGCTTCACGCCCGACCTGAAGTTCGTTCATGACGAAAGCTTCGACAACGCCAAGCGCATGGACGCCCTGTTTGACAACCCCAAGATCCAGGCCGACCTCCTGCCGGTCGAAGCCAAGGAAGACTGAGTGGCCCGCCGCAAGAAGGGCGACGCCATCTCGGGCTGGATCTGTCTCGACAAGCCCTATGACCTGACCTCGACCAGCGCCGTGTCTCGCGTGCGCCGGGCGTTCAACGCCCAGAAGGCGGGGCATGCCGGCACGCTGGATCCGTTGGCCACCGGCATTCTTCCCTTGGCCCTGGGCGAGGCGACCAAGACCGTCCCGTTCCTGGTGGACGCCGACAAGGCCTACCGCTTCACGATCGCCTGGGGCCGCTCGACCACCACCCTGGACCGCGAGGGTGAGACCACCGACAGCAGCGACGTGCGGCCCACGCGCGAGCAGGTCGAGGCCGCGCTGGCCCCGTTCATCGGCCAGATCGACCAGATCCCGCCAAACTATTCGGCCATCAAGGTCGATGGCGAGCGGGCCTATGACTTGGCCCGCAGCGGCGTCGCGTTCGAGCTGAAGACCCGCAAGGTCAATGTCCACGGCCTGCGCGTGACCGATGCTCCAGACGCCGATCACATCGAGCTGGAGATGGAATGCGGCAAGGGCACCTATGTCCGCGCCATCGTCCGCGACATGGCCGCCGCCCTCGGCGCCTGCGGCCATGTCGACCAGCTTCGCCGGACGCGAGTCGGCCGGTTCACCGAGCAAACGGCGATAGGCCTGGAAACCCTCGAGAATTTAAGCTATGAGGCCCGCCTGTCGGAGGCATTGCTTCCGGTCGAGACCGCGCTGGACGACATCCCGGCGCTGGCCGTGACCGATGAAGACGCCTTCCGGCTTGCGCAAGGACGCGCCATCGTTCTGCTCCCAAGGCAGGTGGAATCGCTGAAAGCCGTGCTCACGCGCGGCGATCGCACCGTTTCCGCCATGTCGGGACAGAGGTTGGTGGCCTTGTGCGAGATGCGCGCCGGATCGCTCAATCCGGTGCGGGTCTTCCAACTCACCTGAGCGGAGACACACCGATGTCGATCACTGCCGAGCGCAAGACCGCTCTTATCGCCGAACACGCACGCACCGAGGGTGACACCGGCAGCGCCGAAGTCCAGGTCGCGATCCTCTCCGAGCGTATCGCCAACCTGACCGAGCACTTCAAGACCCACAAGAAGGACAACCACAGCCGTCGTGGTCTGTTGATGATGGTTTCCCAGCGTCGCAGCCTCCTCGACCACCTGAAGAAGTCTGATCTGGGCCGTTACACGGTCCTCATCGAAAAGCTGGGTCTGCGCCGCTAGTTCTGGCGCCGTCGGCCGCCTCGCTCACGCGGGGCGGCCGAACGCTTTTTAAGGCCTCCGTTTCAAGACAGGCTGAAACGAAGGCTGCTGTGGATCCGTTTTCGAGCGGATCCGGACGTAAGCCGAGGATCACGATCCCCGGACGCCTGTCGCACTGGATGAGGAAACCTCGGGACCGCCATTCGGCCGCCCGACCCTGTCCGTCCTGAGGGAAATGGGTCCTTCGGAACCGAAAGAAGCAAATATGTTCGAAATCATGCGCAAGACGATCGAGTGGGGCGGCAAGACGCTGGTCCTCGAAACCGGTCGCATCGCCCGTCAGGCCGACGGCGCCGTTCTGGCCACCATGGGCGAAACCGTCGTCCTGGCCACCGCCGTGTTCGCCAAGAAGGCCAAGCCCGGCCAGGACTTCTTCCCCCTGACCGTCAACTATATCGAGAAGACCTACGCAGCCGGCAAGATCCCAGGCGGCTTCTTCAAGCGCGAAGGTCGTCCGTCGGAAAAGGAAACCCTGGTTTCCCGCCTGATCGACCGTCCGATCCGCCCGCTGTTCGTCAAGGGCTTCAAGAACGAAGTCCAGGTCGTCTGCACCGTGCTGCAGCACGACCTTGAGAACGATCCCGACATCGTCGCCATGGTCGCCGCCTCGGCCGCTCTGGTGATCTCCGGCGCCCCCTTCATGGGCCCGATCGGCGGCGCCCGCGTCGGTTACGTCAACGGCGAGTACATCCTGAACCCGACGCTCGAAGAGCTTAAGGAAAGCAAGATGGACCTGGTCGTGGCCGGCACCGCCGACGCCGTGATGATGGTCGAATCCGAAATCCAGGAGCTCTCGGAAGAGATCGTCCTGGGCGGCGTCAGCTTCGCCCACAAGGGCATGCAGGCCGTGATCAACGGCATCATCGAACTGGCCGAACACGCCGCCAAGGAGCCCTTCGACTTCCAGCCGGAAGATACCGACGCTCTGAAGGCCGAAGTGAAGAAGGCCGTCGGCAAGGATCTGGCCGAAGCCTACACCATCCGCGCCAAGGGCGACCGCGTCTCGGCGCTGTCGGCCGCCAAGTCCAAGGCCACGGAAAAGTTCGCCAAGAGCGACACCAATCCGGCCGGCATCGACCCGCTGAAGCTGGGTTCGGTGTTCAAGGAACTGGAAGCCGACATCGTTCGTCGCTCCATCCTCGACACCGGCATCCGCATCGACGGCCGCACCGTCGACAAGGTCCGTCCGATCCTGGGTGAAGTCGGCATCCTGCCGCGCACCCACGGTTCGGCTCTGTTCACGCGCGGCGAAACGCAAGCCATCGTGGTCGCCACCCTGGGCACCGGCGACGACGAGCAGTTCATCGACGCCCTGGAAGGCACCTACAAGGAAGCCTTCCTGCTGCACTACAACTTCCCTCCCTTCTCGGTCGGCGAGACGGGCCGGATGGGCAGCCCCGGCCGCCGCGAAATCGGCCACGGCAAGCTGGCCTGGCGCGCCCTGCGCCCGATGCTGCCGGCCAAGGAAGACTTCCCCTACACCATCCGCCTGGTCTCCGAGATCACCGAGAGCAACGGCTCGTCCTCAATGGCCACGGTCTGCGGCGCCTCGCTGGCCATGATGGACGCGGGCGTTCCGCTGATCCGTCCGGTCTCGGGCATCGCCATGGGCCTGATCCTCGAAAAGGACGGCTTCGCCGTTCTGTCCGACATTCTTGGCGACGAAGATCACCTGGGCGACATGGACTTCAAGGTGGCCGGCACCAGCCAGGGTCTGACCTCGCTGCAGATGGACATCAAGATCGCCGGCATCACCGAAGAAATCATGAAGCAAGCGCTGGCCCAGGCGAAGGGCGGCCGCGAGCACATCCTCGAGGAGATGAACAAGGCCATGGACGCCCCTCGTGAAGAGGTCGGCGACTACGCCCCCAAGATCGAGACCATCACCATCCCGACCGACAAGATCCGCGAAGTGATCGGCACCGGCGGCAAGGTGATCCGCGAGATCGTCGCCACCACCGGCGCCAAGGTCGACATCAACGACGAAGGAACGGTCAAGGTCTCGGCCTCGGACGGCGCCAAGATCAAGGCCGCGATCGACTGGATCAAGTCGATCACCCAGGAAGCTGAAGTCGGCGCGATCTATGACGGCAAGGTCGTGAAGGTCGTCGATTTCGGCGCCTTCGTGAACTTCTTCGGCGCCAAGGACGGCCTAGTCCACGTCAGCCAGATCAGCAACGAACGGGTGGCCAAGCCCTCGGACGTGCTGAAGGAAGGTCAGATCGTCAAGGTCAAGCTCCTTGGCTTCGACGATCGCGGCAAGACCAAGCTGTCGATGAAGGTCGTTGATCAGGAAACCGGCGAAGACCTGTCCAAGAAGGACGCCGTGAGCCCGGAGGACGCCGTCAACACCTAAGGGTGAGACGGTCTCTGAAGTGAACTAGCAGGCGGGCGGCTCCGAGAGGGGCCGCCCGTTTTGCGTTTGGGGCTCAGAAGATGTGACGCTTGGTGACGCACCAATTTACGGGCCGAAACCTAAACACGCCCCAGAACTCGCAGGTTCGACTGCGGCCAACGAGGCTGTTGCCAGCATAAACATCGACGATCGTGCGGACGCCGAGGAGCGAATAGCGCGGCTTGTTCAGATAAATCGCCGGCTTGCCAGCGTCGAAAATCTCCCCATGGAGGGCGGTTTCGTAGGACACTGTCTTGGCCGCAAGATTAAAACTGGACCACTGGCAATCTAGCGGTCCGCCTCGGCGGGTCGTCGCCCAGCCCGACCTCAGTTCATCGGTATAGTGTCGCCTCAGAACGCTCGCCAGCAGGCGACAGTCAGAGGCCGAAGCGATGGGGGCCTTACGCGCCCACTCGGTTTCGGGCGGAGCGAACCAAGCCAGAAGTCCAGCGACGATGCAGCAGC
Source organism: Caulobacter sp. DWP3-1-3b2 (assembly GCF_049896325.1). Classification (NCBI taxonomy): domain Bacteria; kingdom Pseudomonadati; phylum Pseudomonadota; class Alphaproteobacteria; order Caulobacterales; family Caulobacteraceae; genus Caulobacter; species Caulobacter sp. DWP3-1-3b2. Next base: position 31,876 of record NZ_JAFCUB010000001.1, on the reverse strand, counting down.
TGACGATAAGAATCGCGGTTCGCACGAACTTCCTACGATGCTCGGCCAAAACGATCTTCCTGCGCCCGCCCGTGGGGGCAGACCCCACCTTAATTCCTTGGTGGATGGGAGCTCTGGGGTCAGGCCTTAAGGCGGGGCCTGTCCGCCAGGGCGGATCAGAACAGCCACCACCGAAAGCCACTTCGGCAAAAACGGTTGTCATCCCGGACAAGCAAAGCGTAGATCCGGGACCGCCGGAAGCGCGGCGTTCACGCGTCGGTCCGGATCTTCGCGCCGCGCGCTCGTCCGGGATGACAACCGTTTTCGTGGCTCACCCCCTCGGCGTCACCCGGATCGTCACCGCATCCGGCGTGCCGTTCCCGCCCCGACATGCCGCCAGCTTGAACGTCAGGTCCATGCAGACCCACACCTCGGTCAGGCGGTTGTCCTTGTTGACCCGCACATTGAGCCCCTCGCGGGTCATGCCGCGATTACCCTTCAGGAAGGCCTCGCGCACCTGGCCGGCGGTCATCACGCCCTCGGGCAACGGCTGCAAATCTGGAACCGTCAGGCGCGACCGCACCGCACGCGCCTTCTTGAAATAGGCCTCGGGCGTGTCCCACCGGCAGGTCCCGTGCGCCTGCCACTCATGCTGCAGCAGCCAGGGCGAGGGGATCATGCACAGGTTTGCCTTGACCGTCGCCACGCTCAGCGACGGGCTGGGTCGGCAATAGCGCGGGTGGACCTTGTCCGGCCCATTGGGCCACAGGCCGTGGACGGTGAAGCCAAAGCGGTTGGTCTGGCACTGGATGGCCTTGTCCGACTCCGGGATGCCCGAGCGGCAGGCCTCGGGCGACCAGTAGAGGGCCAGCAGATAGGCGGCGGTCGGGATGTCGGTATGGATCTGGTCGGCGGGCGGGATCTCGGGCGCGACCGGGGTCACGTCCCGGGGAATGGCGCAGGCTTTCAGGTCCGAGGCCTGGGCCACGCCGGCCAAGGCCAGGGCGGCGAGGGCCGTGGTCAGGACCTGAGTGAACTTCAACGACATGCGGGTTCCAACGCTGACTTGCGCTCCTCTCTAGCACGCCTCGACCCACCCTCAATTCCACGGAGCCTAGATAAGATTTCCTTCTCCCCTTGCGGGAGAAGGATCTTCAGCAGGGCGGTGACGGGGCGAGACCAGAAGATTTCTGCGAATGATTATCATTGCGCCCCTGCAAAGCTCCAGCTAAGAACGCGTCGCAATTACGACAAAGGGCCGCGCTCCTCCGACGGCCTGACGGGGTTCTACACATGCAAAAGCTTATCAAGACCGCCGCGAGCGGCGTCCGCAGCCAAGCGCGCCGCGCCCTGAGCGCCGGGGCCGTCGCCGGCCTCGCGGGCCTTACCCTAGGCGCGGGCTTGGCCCACGCGGCGCCCGACGCCGTCCTCAATGCCGACGATCTGGCGGTCGCGGCCGCTCCGGCCGCCGACGCCGCCACCGAGGTCTCCGGCGTCAAGGTCGAGGGCCGCAAGCAGCGCGCCGAGTCGCCGAAATACACCGCCAAGCCGCTCGACACGCCCCAGACCGTGACCATCGTCTCGCGGGGCGTCATCGAGGCCCAGAACCTGCTGTCGCTCCGCGACATCCTGGCCACCGTGCCCGGCATCACCTTCGGGGCCGGCGAAGGCGGCGGCGGCTTTGGCGACAGCATCAATCTGCGCGGCTATTCGGCCAATAACGACCTGACCATCGACGGTGTGCGCGACAGCGCCCAGTACAGCCGCAGCGACCCGTTCAACCTGGAACAGCTGGAAGTCGTCAACGGCGCCAACGGCGTCTATTCCGGCTCCGGCTCGGTTGGCGGCACGATCAATCTGGTGACCAAGCGCCCCAACCGCCGCGACTCCACCACCGTCACCGGCGGCGTCGGGACCGACGGCTATCTGCGCGGCACGCTCGACGCCAACCATCTGGTGACCGACGACATCGCCGTGCGCCTGAACGTCATGGCCCACCAGAACGACGCCCCGGGCCGCGATGTGGAGAGCTTCGAGCGCTGGGGGATCGCGCCGTCGATCACTTTCGGCCTGACCGGCCCGACCCAGTTCACCATCCTCTACAGCCACCAGGAAGACACCAACACCCCGCAGTATGGCGTGCCGTTCTACAATGGCCGCGCGGTGCCCGGCGTCGATCCGTCGAACTATTACGGCTACAGCAATGTCGACACCCAGGAGCAGCAGGTCGACGTGCTGACCGGGATCATCAAGCACCAGTTCAGCGACACCCTGTCGGTCCGCAACCTCTCGCGCTACCAGGAAGTCACCCAACTGACGATCGTCGACCCGCCGCAGGGCGTGTTCTGCCTGGCCAACGGCCAGAAGCCGGTGGCCTGGAGCCAATCGACCACGGCGACCAACATCACCGGCTTCACGGCCTGCCTGCCTGCCGACCCGGCTCCGGGCCTGTACCAGCCGAGCGGCCCGCGCGGGAACCTGCGCGATTCCAAGAACACCCTGCTCTACAACCAGACCGACGTGACGGCGAACTTCAATACCGGCGGCGTGGCCCACAGCCTGGTGGTCGGCGCGTCGTTCCTCAGCGAGGACTATCACCTCGACAGCGGCAATGTGCTGCGCAACCCCGACGGCACGGCCACCGTCCTGCCGCTGATGGCCATCGCCGACCCGAACGCAACCTATGCCGGGGCGCGCAACTATGTTCGCACCAGCATCCAGGACGGCGAACGCCATAATCAGGCGGCCTATCTGTTCGACAACGCCCAGCTGAACCCGCAGTGGGCGGTGAATTTCGGCCTGCGCTACGAGCGTAACCAGGGCGAGAACCGCAGCGACGCCTATTCGGCGACGGCGGCCGGCGCGATCCCGAAGGGCGCGGTGACCCCGGGCCTGACCTTCCGCAGCGACGACAACCTGTTCTCCTACCGCCTCGGCCTGGTCTACAAGCCGATCCCCAACGCCAGCCTCTATGTCGCTTACGGCAACTCCAAAACCCCATCGCAGTCCACGGTGAATGGCGCCGGCGCCTGCTCGGCCGCCACCTGTACGGTCGAGCCGGAGGAGGCCAAGAGCTACGAGCTGGGCGCCAAGTGGGACATCTTCCAAAGCCGCCTGTCGCTGACCGCCTCGGTGTTCCGCAACGACCGCACCAATTACAAGGTCGCCTCGGGCGACCCCACCGTGCCCGACCAGCAATTGGACGGCAGCGCGCGGGTCGATGGCGTGGCGCTGGGCGCTTCAGGCCGCCTGACCGACAAATGGTCGGTGTTCGCCAACTACACCTATCTCAAGAGCGAGGTGCTGCAGGGCGTTTCCGACTTTAACGCCGCCGCAGGCCTGGATTTCACCAAGGGCGACGAGATCGCCAATGTCCCCGACCACGCCTTAAGCCTGTTCACCACCTATGACCTGCCGCACGATATCCAGGTCGGCTACAGCCTGTCCTACCAGGGCAAGACCTATCTGAGCCAGCACGGCCAGATCACCGGCAGCACCCCGCCGCAGCGCACGACGATCCCGCTGGTCATCACCGACGACTACTGGCTGAGCCGCGCGACGGTGTCCTGGAAGGCGACCAACGCGCTGGAGCTGCGGCTCAACGTCAACAACCTGCTCGACGAGAAGTATTACAACCGGGGCCGCAACAACGGCTGGGCCACACCCGGCGATCGTCGCAACGCGACCCTGACCGCCAACTATCGGTTCTGATCCTCCCCTTCATGAACCGATAGCGCCCCGCCTGGGACCCATCCCCAGGCGGGGCCTTGATTTGTCTGCTAAGGAGCGCAGGCCATGATGCTCCAAATCCCCGACGTGCTGACCTCCGACCAGGTCGCCCACTGCCGCGCCGTGCTCGACGCGGCCGCGTGGATCGACGGCAACGCCACCTCGGGCTTCCAGGCCGCGATGGCCAAGAACAACCAGCAGCTGCCGCAGGACGGCGCGGCGGCCCGCGAGGTCGGGGCGATCATCGTCCAGGCGCTGGAGCGCCATCCGCTCTTTGTCTCGGCGGCCCTGCCCCGGACGATCCTGTCGCCGATGTTCAACCGCTATGGCGAGGGCATGGGTTTTGGCGACCACATCGACAATGCGGTGCGCCGCGATCCCGTCACCGGCCAACGCCTGCGCACCGACCTGTCGGCGACGCTTTTCCTGAGCGATCCGGACGACTATGACGGCGGCGAGCTGGTGGTCGAGGACGCCTATGGCAGCCACATGGTCAAGCTGCCGGCCGGGGGGCTGATCCTGTATCCGGCCTCCAGCCTGCATCACGTGACGACGGTGACCCGCGGCGTGCGCTCGGCCAGCTTCTTCTGGATCCAGAGCCTGGTGCGCGACGACGCCAAGCGCGGCCTCTTGCTGGACATGGACGTCGCCATTCAGCGGCTGTCGGGCGCCGTGGGGGCGACCAATCTCGCGGTGCTGTCCCTGACCGGGACCTATCACAACCTGCTGCGGATGTGGGCCGAGGTGTGAAATACGCGGCCAGCGACCAATGTTCGCCGACGCCAACCATAAGTTTACCCTTGAGCTTCAACGTCCTGGCGACCGTTTCCCGGAGCCGCGATGTCCCCGCCGTCCAAAACCGCCGATGGCGCCGCCGACCTTGCCCGCGAGGCCGAGCTGGCGGCCGCTCGCGTCACCCACGATCTGCTCTCAGCCGCCGGCATCGGTGTCTGGAGCTACGAGCCGCAAGCGCAACGCATCGAGTGGTCGCGCGACATCCTGGCCGCCACCGGACTGAGCGCGGATGAGGTGGCGCTGCCCGAACAGTTCTTCGATCGCCTCGATCCGGTCGAGGGCCAGGCTCTGCGGGTGGCGTTCGACGCCGCCGTGCGCACCGGCCAGGGCGGCACTATCGAGCACCGCCTGCGCGGGGCCGGCGACCAATGGTTCACCTACCGCGCCACTTTCAGCACCGAGCCGCGCGCCGACGGCCTCCATGCGCTGAAAGGCATTTCGCAGAACGTCACCGACGTGGCTTTGACCCGCGACGCTGCGGTCTGGGGCGAGCGTCAGGCCCGCAAGCTGGTCGAGGAGGCGCCGTTCGCCGTGGCGCTCTATGACCGCGACCTGCGGCTGCAAGTGGTCAGCCCCCGGTTCCTCGAGATCTTTCAGGCCATCGAGGCCGAAGTGATCGGCCGTACCCTGCACGACCTGACCTATGGCCAGCGCAAGCGTTTCGTGAAGGCCGTGGAGCGAGCCCTGACCGGCCAGACCGTGGTGCGCCGCGAAGACCAGCTCCGCGATGGCCTGGGCCTCACCCACACCCTGCGCTGGGAAGCCCGGCCCTGGCGTGACGCTGATGGCGCGATCGCCGGGGTGATTACCTACATGGACGACGTCACCGCCCTGTCGCAAGCTCGGCGCGAGGCGCGGGCCAACGCCCGGCGGCTACGGGTGGCGCTGGGCGCGGCCCAGGCCGGGGTCTATGAGATCGATCATGCGAGCAAGACGTTCTGGGGCTCGCCCGAGTTCCACCGCATCCTCGGTCGCCGGATCAATTACGAGGACGTGCGCAGCGCTGTCTGGCCCATGATCCACCGCGAAGACGTGGCGGCGGTCTACGCCGCGTCCGAGGCCTCGCTGGGCCGGGGTTCGCGCGGCGCTCGGGCTTTCGACGCCCGCGTGATCATCGGCGACGGCGAAGAGCGCTGGATCCGCATCTTCCACGAGGTGCGCCAGGATGCGTCTGGCCGGGTGCGCAAGGCCTTCGGCCTGATCCTCGACATCGACGAGAAGAAACGCTCCGAACTGGCCCTGGTCGAGGCCGAACGCGCCGCCCAGGCCGCCAGCGAGGCCAAGGCCCAGTTCCTGGCCAATATGAGCCATGAGATCCGCACCCCGATGAACGGGGTCATGGGCGTCATGCACTTGCTCAAGCGGGCCGCCTTGCCCGAGGACGCCCGGGAGTTACTCGGCGAGGCCCTGGCCTGTGGCCGCATGCTCTCGACCCTGCTGGACGACGTCATCGATTTCTCGCGCATCGAGGCGGGGCGGTTGGATGTAACCCGCGAGGCGGTCGATCCCAGCGAACTGGTCCGGAGCGTGGCGCGACTGCTCCGCGGCCAAGCCGAGCACAAGGGACTGGCCCTGCACGTCGACGCGCCGGATGTCGGCTTGATCCTCACCGACCCCAACCGTCTGCGCCAGGCGCTGTTCAACCTGGTCGGCAATGCGGTGAAATTCACCCTGGCCGGCTCGGTGACCCTGAGGGTGCGCCGGGCCGACGACGAAGACGAGCCGCGCGTGGCCTTCGAGGTCATCGACACCGGGGTCGGCATCGCGGTCGAGGCCCAGAGCCGGCTGTTCGAGCGCTTCCAGCAGGCCGACGCCAGCACCACCCGGCGGTTCGGCGGGTCGGGCCTGGGCCTGGCTATCACCCGACGCCTGGCGGAAATGATGGGCGGCGCGGTCGACTTTTCCTCTCACGAGGGTGTCGGCTCGACCTTCTTGCTGGCGATCGCCGCGCCGCCGGCCCAGGCGCTGGTCGCCGACGATGCCGTGGCCGATAACCTCTTGCAGGGCCTGCGCATCCTGGTGGTCGAGGACAACGCCACCAACCGCCTGGTCGCCCGCCGCATCCTCGAGCAGCTGGGGGCCGAGGTCGAAACGGCCGACGACGGTCTGGACGGCGTGGCCGCTGCCCGTCACCGGGCGTTCGACCTGATCCTGATGGATGTGCAGATGCCGGGCATCGACGGGCTGGAGGCTGCGCGGCGGATACGGGCCCTGCCGGGCGCCGCCGCCCGGACGCCGATCATCGCCCTGACCGCCAATGTCATGTCGCACCAGCGGACCGCCTATCTGGCGGCCGGCATGGACGGCGTCGCCGCCAAGCCCATCGTCCCCGCCGCGCTCATCGGCGAGATCGTGCGACTGGCGGGTGAGGATATGGGCGAAGAAGTAGCTGTGGCTTAAGTCCTCACGTTCCTCTCTCTGTGGAAGAGGCGATCGCACAGCGATCGGTGGGGGGAGTTGCGCCAGGTCGATTCAGGCGGCGGATATCGTATCACTCCCCCACCGTCGGCTTTGCCGACACCTGCCCCACAGGGGGAGGAACGGACTTCCCAGTCCGTCGAAAACCGCTAATGCTCCTCCACAGAATGACGGGGGAAACACGGATGGCCACGACGGAAGATCGCGCCTCGATGCGCACGGTGGTCGCGGCTTCGTCGGCGGGCACGGCCTTCGAGTGGTACGACTTCTTCATCTTCGGCAGTCTGGCCCAGGTCATTTCCAAGACCTTCTTTTCCGGCCTTTCGGACACGGCCGGCTATGTCGCGGCCCTGGCCCTATTTGGCGTCGGCTTCGCCTTTCGGCCGCTGGGCGCGCTGGTGTTCGGCAAGATCGGCGACCAGGCCGGACGCAAGGGCGCCTTCCTGGCCACGGTGCTGCTGATGGGCGGCGCCACCTTTGCCATCGCCCTGCTGCCGACCTATCGCCAGGCCGGGATCATCTCGCCCATTCTGCTGATCCTGCTGCGCTGCGTTCAGGGCTTCGCCTTGGGCGGCGAGTATGGCGGAGCGGCCATCTACGTCGCCGAGCATTCGCCGCCGAAGGAGCGGGGCTGGTCGACCTCGTGGGTGCAGACCTCGGCGGCCTTTGGCCTGTTCGGCGCCCTGTTGGTGATCTTGGTGACCCGCTGGCTCCTCGGCGTGCACGCCGGACCCGAGGCCTTCGACGCCTGGGGTTGGCGCATCCCGTTCGCCGTGTCGATCGGATTGCTGGGCATCTCGGTCTGGATGCGGTTGAAGCTCAGCGAAAGCCCGGCCTTCGCCAGGATGAAGGCCGACGGCGAGGCGTCCAAGGCCCCTTATGCCGAGGCTTTCGGCCAGTGGAAGAACCTCAAGCTGGTGCTGCTGGCCTTCTTCGCCATGATGTCGGCCCAGGGCGCGGTCTGGTACACCAGCTTCTTCTACATCCAGACCTTCATGGAGAAGTTCCTCAAGGTCTCGCCCGTGACGATCAACGGCCTGATGATGGCCGCCACCGCGGTCAGCGCCATTTTCTACGTGCTGTTCGGCTGGCTGTCGGACAAGGTCGGCCGCAAGCCGGTGATGCTGGGCGGCATGACCCTGGCGCTGATTTTCTATTTCCCGGGCTTCCACCTGTTGGAGCGCGCCGCCAACCCGGCGCTGGCCGAGGCCACGGCGCGCGCGCCGGTGACGGTGACCGCCGATCCCAAGGATTGCGCTCTGCAGTTCGATCCCGTGGGCAAGGCCGCCTTCGTCTCGTCCTGCGACATCGCCAAGAGCGCCCTGGCCAATGCGGGGGTGTCCTATGCCAACCGCCCAGGCTTGGCGGGATCGGCGGCGATCGTCCAGATCGGCGAGACGCGGATCGTGTCCCAGAGCGCCAAGGGCCTGCCCGCCAAGGACGCCAAGGCCGTCAAGACCACAGGCGAGGCCGCGATCAAGGCGGCGTTGGCGAAGGCCGGCTATCCGGCCAAGGCTGATCCGGCGCGGATGAACTGGTGGGGCATGTTTGGCGTGCTCTTCGTTTTCGTGATCGCCGCCACGGCCTTGTTCGGCCCCCTGGCCGCCTGTCTTGTCGAGCTGTTCCCGACCCGGGTGCGCTACACGGCTCTATCGCTGCCCTATCACATCGGAACCGGCTGGATCGGTGGCTTCGTGCCATTCAGCGCCTTCGCGATCGTGGCGGCGACGGGCAACATCTATGCTGGACTCTGGTACCCCGTCGGCTTCACGCTGATCAGCGTGCTCGTGACGCTGTTCCTGCTGCCCGAGACCAAGGACCGGTCGCTGGATCAATAGCGGGGAGCATCAACCCGCCGGCGCCGCCATCAACACCTCGACCGCCACCGAGGCGGCCGCCAGGGCCTGGATGACCGCAGGGTCGACTGGCGCGACGACCAGCCTAACGATCTGCTTGCCCTCCTGGGCCAGCGCGACAAGCGCCTCGGCCGAGACCTCGCCGGGCGGCAACCGGTGGACGTCGCGGCGGAGAAGAAGCAGCACCTCTGGCGCGGCGCCGTCGTCGGCGATCAGCACATCGGCCGCGCCCAGAGCCCGGACCGCGCGCAAGGTCAGCAGGTCGGCGGGCCCCTTGCCGGCAATGAACCGCACCTTGCCCTCGCGACCGACGCCCTTGGCCAGGGCCTGGCGAAACAGCTGGCCGGCCTTTTCCATGTCGCCCGCCATCGCCGCCTGAGCGGCCTCGCCGACCACGGCGTCGCGCAGAAAGGCCCGGCGCTCGTGCATCGCGGGCAGGGCGCCGCGCACCTCGTCCTGGAACTTGCGCAGCAGGGCGGCGACCCGGCCCGTGCCTTCCGGCACCTGGACCTCGATGTCGTTGCGCAGCTTGGTGGCCAAGGTCGGGGAGGAGCCGCCGGTGCCGACGGCCATCACCACCTCGCCGCGGTCGATCACCGCCGGAGTGTTGAAGTCGCTCATCGCGGGCTTATCGACGACATTGACCAGCACGCGAGCGGCCCGCGCCGCGCCGGCGGCCGCCTGAAGGAACACCTCGTCGTCCCCGGCGACGAAGGCCAGGGTCGCGCCGACATAGGTTCCGGGCAGGAAGGCGGCGGGACCGTCGACCCGCACCACGGTCGCCGGCGAGCCCTCGAACAGCCGGGCCTTGTTGTCGGCGGCCTCGCCGACGCCGGCGATCACCACCTTGCGGCCGGCCAGGGGGAAATAGGCGGGAAAGGAATCCAAGGGCGTGGGTCCTGACAGCGAAGCGAACGTCGTGGCCACGCTAGCCTGACTAGACCAAGATTTCACTGGCGGGTTTGGGTCTGAGCGGTGTTAGAACCGCGATGCCGGGTCGGCGGGCCGGTTTTCGTGGGGGAGGCGAGCGCCTATGACGGCCACTCTGGACATCAATGGCAGGACGGTCACCGTCAAGGCCGACCCCGAAACTCCACTGCTTTGGGTGCTTCGCGACGAACTTGGACTGACGGGCACCAAGTTTGGCTGCGGCATGGCCCAGTGCGGGGCCTGCACGGTTCACGTCAACGGGGATCCCGTGCGCTCGTGCGTAACGCCGATCGCCACGTTGAACGGCGCCAAGATCGCCACCATCGAGAGCCTGGGCGGGACGCATCCGCTGCAAAAGGCCTGGGTGGCCCACGATGTGCCGCAGTGCGGCTACTGCCAGTCGGGCCAGATCATGTCGGCCGCGGCCCTGCTGGCCCAGACCAAGTCGCCCAGCGACGAGGACATCGACAACGCCATGAGCGGCAACATCTGTCGCTGCGGCACCTATCAACGCATCCGCGCCGCCATCAAGGACGCCGCGGGCTTGGCCTCGGCGTCGCTGGTCAATGCGCCCGCCGCGACCACCGCGGCCAACGAGATCGACGCCGAGATCGCCGCCGCTTCGGGTTCGACCGGCCGAGGAGCGAACCCATGAACGCCCCTTTCAGCAAGCTGATGCGTAAAGAGGGCGTCAGCCGCCGCGACGTCGTGGTGGTCAGCGCCACCTTGGTCGGCGGATCACTGATGGTGGGCTGCTCGCCCGCCGACCTGATGAGCGCGGGATCCAAGGTCGATGTCGGCGCTTTTGGGCCGTTCATCCGCTTCGATCCGGACGGCGCGGTGACGGTGCTGTCCAAGCACATCGAATTTGGCCAAGGCAACCATGCGGGCCTGGCGGCCTTGGTCGCCGAGGAACTCGACGCCGACTGGTCTCGGGTGAAGGTCATGCACGCCCCCGCCAACGCCAAGCTCTACGCCAATGGCGGCATGGGCGTTCAACTGACCGGCGGCTCGTCGGCGATCTCCAATTCGTGGGAACAGCTGCGCAAGGCCGGGGCCGGCGCGCGGGCGATGTTCGTGCAAGCAGCCGCGGCCAAGTGGAACGTCCCGGCCGGCGAGATCACCGTCAAGGATAGCTTGGTCAGCCACGCTGGCGGCAAGTCCGCCCCGTTCGCCGCCCTGATCGCCGACGCCGCCAAGATCGCGCCGCCCGAAACCCCGGTCCTCAAGGATCCCAAGACCTTCACCCTGATCGGCACCGACCGCGTTCGCCGCAAGGACAGCCTGATCAAGAGCAACGGAACGGCGCGCTATACCCAGGACGTCCAGTTGCCCGACATGTTGGTGGCGGTGGTGGCGCACGCCCCACGCTTTGGCGGCAAGGTGAAGAGCTTCAACGCCGACGACGCCAAGAAGGTGGCCGGCGTGGTCGAGGTTTACCAGATTCCGACCGGTGTGGCCGTGGTCGCCGACACCACCTATGCCGCCCGCATGGGCCGCGAGGCGCTGAAGGTCGAGTGGGACCTCGACAAGGCCGAGAACCGCGACTCCAAGACCATCGCCGCCCAGTGGCGCGACATCGCGGCCGGCAGGGGACCGTCCGACCTGAAGTGGGAGGCCTTCGATTCCAAGGGCGACGCCGCAGCTGCGGCCGGCGGCAAGGACGCTTTCGAGACGACCTACGACTTTCCGTATCTGGCCCACGCCACCATGGAGCCAATGAACTGCGTGGCCCAGGTGGACGGCAACAGGGTCAAGCTGACCCACGGCTCCCAAAGTCCGACTCTGGACCAATTGGCCGCCGCCAAGATCGTCGGGACGCTGCCGGGCTCGGTCGAGGTCGAGACCCTCTATGCCGGCGGATCGTTCGGCAGGCGCGCCAACTTCCAGTCCGACTACGTCGCCGAGTGCGTGCACATCGCCAAGAAAGTTGGCGGCAATCGGCCGGTGAAGCTGGTCTGGACTCGCGAGGACGACATGCAGGCCGGCTATTTCCGGCCGATGGTCCACCATGCCGTCCGGGTCACGCTCGACAAGGACGGCTACCCGGCGACCTGGCGCCATCGCATTGTCAGCCAGTCGATCATGAAGGGCTCGCCGATGCCCTCCAAGGGGCCGGACCAGACCGCGATCGAGGGTGCGTCGGGCTCGCCCTATCTGAAAGCCACCCCTGTCGTCGACGCCCAACTGGCCCTGCCGGAGGCCGGCGTGCCGGTGCTGTGGTGGCGTTCGGTGGGGGCTACCCATACCGCCTTCGTGATGGAGCACACCATCGACCAACTGGCCCGCAAGGCCGGCAAGGATCCGGTCGAGTATCGGCGGGCCCTATACGTCAAGGCGGGTCCCGAGGCCGCGCGGCATCTTGCGGTGCTGAACCTCGCCGTCGAGAAGGCCGGTCCGACCTCGACGCCCGGCTGGACGCGCGGCGTGGCGGTGCACGAAAGCTTCGGCTCTGTCGTCGCCCAAGTGGCCGAGGTCAAGCTGGTGGACGGTCATCCGCGGGTCGGCCGGGTGGTCACCGCCATCGACTGCGGCGTCGCCGTCTCGCCCGACCAGATCGCCGCCCAGATGGAAGGCGGCACGTGCTACGGCCTGTCGGCGGCGCTCTATGGCGAGGTCACCCTGACGGGCGGGGCGGTCGACCAGAGCAATTTCGACACCTATCGCGTGCTGCGGATGAACGAGGCGCCGACGGTCGAAACCCACATCTCGCCGTCCGCCAATCCGCCGAGCGGCGTCGGCGAGCCCGGAACGCCGGTGATCGGACCGGCCGTGGCCAACGCCTTGCTAGCGATTTCCAAGACGCCGACGACGCGACTGCCGCTGGTTTCGGCCGGGGCTTAGAGCTTTCCAGCTCACCTATCGGGGCAAACCGCGATCTTTTTGATGTATCGCGTCCTTAGAGGGCGCGCCTGTGCAACTGTGGCTGGACGTAACGCGAGCGCCGACACATTTTAGCGCCATGGTGGATGCTGGCGATAACTTGGGGTTCGAGAGACTGACCCCGCGGGAGCGGGAGGTCCTGCGTCTCATCGCCCAGCATCGCCGGGGCAAGGAGATCGCCCGGCTGCTGCGGCTGTCACCCAAGACCGTCGAGATGCACGTGCTCAGCGCTCGACGTCGGGTCGGGGGGCTCGGCCGCCGCGACGCCGCCCTGGCCTTCGTCGCTTGGGAAACCGACCCCGGTAATGACTACCGTAAGCGATCGGCCACGCTAGCCACGACCGGCGCAGAGGTCTTCTCTCGTTCCAACAGCGAGAGCAGCCATGATGAAACCTTCCATGCCGGGTCCGACACCGCCGCCAGCATTCTTCATAGCCAGTTGGCAGTCGCTGGAAGAGGGATTGACCCTCATGGCCGGGACGCCCGAGCGGGGGCAGTTGGTGCCGGAAACGGTGTCGGCGTTGCGCAAAGCCCAGGCGGCGGGGGATCCGCCCAGCAAGCTGCTGCTCCGGGTGCTGGCGGCGACGGCCTTCCTGGCCGACGACACGCCCCTGCGGAATCTGGAAGGAGCTGGCGCCATGACCTGACTCCTTTGCAATGGCTGGGTCTGATCCTGGTCGTGGCCGCGCTAGGCGGAATCCTGCTCGGCATGGTCACCATGGGCGCCCATGAATTCCTCTATGCCCTTCAGCGATTCCGCGAGGGCTGGAGCCCGCCTCCGGCGCACTGACGCCGGTCGTCTCGACACAAGTTCATCGACTTCAACGTGCGGGGGGCCCCGCGCGAACGGGAGAGTCATGCATGAAAAGAACCGATGCAGCCCGCGCAGGAGCTGAAAAGCTGATGCGCGCCGAAGCGGCGATCGACGCCGCCCTCCGCGAAACCGCCGAACTGATGGGCCTATTGCCGTCGCTGCGACTGGAAGCTCGTCTTTCGGCCGTGATTGGCCAGGCCGCCGTCGCCAATCTCGGCGAGACCCTGGCCTATATCGTCTCCGCCCGCCGTACCATCATCGAGGCTCATGGCGCGCTCAACACGGTGCGGAGCCAGATCGGCTGTGGCGCCTTGGCGATGGGCGACATGGACAAGCCGCCGGAAGTGCCCCGCACCTCGGGCCTACGCGCTCTGGACGGAGGCCGCGCCGCGTGAGCACCGCCCAGACTGCTTCGTCGGACACCATCCACGACGAACTGAACGAGTTCCGTCGCCACCTGCGGACCCTGGGGCCTGTCCAGCGCCGGATTCTGTCCGTGCTCATGCCACAACTGATCGCGCTCGAAGAGGCTGGCGACGCCGACGGCGCGCTTAACATCATCGAAGAGGTCAAGGCCATCCTGTGGGAAGGGCGCCGAACCCGACACTGATCCTCGCATACCTCAGGTTGCTTATCGCGAGGCGGGGCTTGCTGCATGGTGACGCTCAGGTTTCAGTCTGAGCGTTGCCCCGCCTTGCAGATTCACACGCTTTTTTCGTTGGGCCTGGCCACGGTGGTCTGCGGCGCCGCTATCGGCTTCGGCGACTATAGCGCGCGTCGTATTGGCGTGGCGGCGGGGCTGGCCTGGGCGGGCTCGCTGCTCGTCCACGGCAACGACGCCTATAATGTCGACCTGGCGATCATGGCGATCGACACCGCGACCCTGGTCTATTTCGGCTTCATCTCCATCCGGGCGAGGCGACTCTGGACCATCATAGCGTCGGCGTTCCAGGCGATCGTCGTGGCGTCGCATGTGGCGACGACGATCGACCTGCGCGTGACCCTGGGCACCTTCTATATGAGCATGGCGATGTGGAGCTACGGCATCCTGGCCTGTATCGCCTTCGGAACCTGGTCCGGATGGCGCGCCAATTGCCGAGCGACCGCCGACACGGAATTCTGACCTCTCAGCCGAGATCCTTGCGTCGATCGATGTCGAAGAAAACCCCGACATCGAGGGTGTCGATCAGCTTCAGCCGCGTTCCGGACCGCGCCAGCACGCCCTGCGCGCCCAGATCGCCGGTCAGGCCCAGCAAGGCGGCGAAGTGGCGCCGCGCGAACAGAACCGGGTGGCCTCGCTGAGCGCCCAGGCGCGGCGCGGCGGCGTCGAAACCGTCGCCCAAGGCGGCAGCCAGGGCGCGCGGAACCGCTGGCGGTATGCGGGGCATGTCTCCCAGGAAGACAAAGACGCCGTCGGTGTCGGCCTGCAGGGCGGCGACCGCCGTCCGCAGCGACGCCCCCATGCCATCCGCAGCGTCAGCCACAGTGACCACGCGCAGTTTGGCCTCGCGTCCCAGGGCGCGGGCATGGGCCTGGGCGGCGTCCGCCAGGTCCGGATCGCCGTCGGTGGCCAGGATGACGCCGCGCACGGGGGCCGCGAACGCCGCGTCGAGAGCGCCTGCAATCAACGGGCGGCCCTCGAAGGTCGCGGTCAGCTTGCGTCCACCAAACCTGCGGCCAGCCCCGGCCGCCAGAACGATCGCCTCCAACCGCGTGCTTTCACTTCCCGCCATGCCGCCCCGCGCCTATCTTAAAGACCGCATGACGCCCTATGACGCCAGTCCCGCGCAAGCGCTCTCGACAGAGTCCCGCTCGCAGCCCCGCCTGATCGACGGTTTTGGCCGCGCGGTGACCTATCTGCGCGTCTCGGTCACCGACCGGTGCGACCTGCGCTGCACCTATTGCATGGCCGAGCACATGACCTTCCTGCCCAAGGCCGAAGTGCTTTCGCTCGAGGAACTGGATCGCCTGTCCTCGGCTTTCGTGGCGCTGGGCGTGCGCAAGCTGCGGCTGACCGGCGGGGAGCCGCTGGTGCGCAAGGGGATCATGACCCTGGTCGAGCGGTTGTCGCGCCACCTGGCGACCGGCGCGCTGGACGAGCTGACCCTGACCACCAACGGCACCCAGCTGGCCCAGCATGCGGCCGACCTGGCGCGACTGGGCGTGAGGCGGGTCAATGTCTCGCTCGATACGCTCAAGCCCGAGCTGTTCCGCAAGTTGACGCGGGGCGGCGATCTTTCGAAGGTCCTGGCCGGGATTGACGCGGCCTTGGCGGTGGGCATCGAGGTCAAGATCAACGCCGTTGCCCTCAAGAACGACAACGCCGCAGAACTGCCGGCTCTGATCCAGTGGGCCCATGGCCTGGGCGCCGACATGACCCTGATCGAGACCATGCCCCTGGGTGAAATCGACGAGGACCGCACAGCCCAGTATTTGTCGCTCAAGGACGTGCGTCGCGATCTGTCGTCGTTCTGGACCTTGACCGATCTGGCCTACGCCACCGGCGGTCCGGCGCGCTATGTGCGGGTCGAGGAGACCGGCGGCCGCCTGGGTTTGATCACGCCGCTCAGCCACAATTTCTGCGAGGCCTGTAACCGGGTTCGCCTGACCTGCACCGGCACGCTGCACACCTGCCTTGGCCGCGACGACGCCAGCGACCTGCGGGCGGTGATCCGCGCCGGGGCCGACGACGCGGCGCTGGACCAAGCGATCTTCGCGGCGATCGGCGCCAAGCCGGAGGGGCACGACTTCCAGATCGACGGCGCGGGCCCCGCCGTGGCGCGGCACATGTCCACAACGGGCGGCTGAGCGTGGCGCGGGTGCTGCTCTTTGGACGCTTGGCCGACCAGGCGGGCTGGCGCGACCGGGTCGTTGAGGCTTCGTCCCTGACCGCGTTGCGAGATGCTCTCGCTGCTGTCGATCCGAGCCTGGCCGAGGCGCTCTCCGGCCCTGGCGTCCAGGTGGCCGTCGACAAGGCCATCGTCCGGGGCGAAACGTTCCTGGCGGCGAGCGCCGAGGTGGCCTTCCTGCCGCCGATGAGCGGCGGATGATAACCCTCACTTCCGAGCCGTTCGAGCCGGGCGCCGCGTTGACCACGTTCTGCGCCGGCCGGAACGAGACCGGTGCGGTGGCCAGCTTCACTGGCCTGGCGCGCGCCGAGCGCGGCGCGGCCCTGGCGCTGGAGCTTGAGGCTTATCCCGGCTTCACCGACGCGGCGATCGCCGCCTTCGCCGAAGAGGCCAAGGCGCGGTTCGCCCTGCAGGACTATGTCATCGTCCACCGCACAGGGCGCCTCGCGCCGGGTGAGGCGATCGTCTTCGTGGCCACCGCCGCCGGCCACCGCCGCGCCGCCTTCGAGGCCTGCGATTTCCTGATGGATTATCTCAAGAGCCGCGCGCCCTTCTGGAAGAAGGAGCACGGCCCCGGCGGCGGGCGCTGGATCGAGCCGACGGCTCAGGATAGGACCGACGCTCAGCGTTGGGACTAGGAGAGAACAGATGTCGGCAGCGGGTCTCACCCCAGGTGGCGGTATCAAGCCGGACCTTCCGTTTACGCCGGTGCGCGTGGCGATCCTGACCATTTCCGACACCCGCGACGAAGAAAGCGACACCTCCGGCCAGGTGCTTGTCGAAAGGGTCAAGGCCGCAGGCCATGAACTGGGCGGGCGGGCGGTGGTGCGCGACGATGTCGAGCAGATCCGCCAGACGGTGCGCGACTGGATCGCCTCGGGCCAGGTCGACGCCATCGTCACCACCGGCGGCACCGGCCTGACCGGCCGGGACGTGACCCCGGAAGCCCTGGAGCCGCTGTTCGACAAGAAGATCGACGGCTTTTCGGTGGTGTTTCACATGGTCAGCTATCAGTCGGTGGGCCTGTCGACCCTGCAGTCACGGGCGACGGCGGGCCTGATCGGCGGGGTCTTCGTGTTCTGCCTGCCGGGCAGCAACGGCGCGGTGCGCGACGGTTGGGACAAGGTCATCGCCGCCCAGCTCGACAGCCGCCACAAGCCCTGCAACATGGTCGAGCTGATGCCCAGGCTGTTGGAACAGTGACCCGCCTGACCCACATCGATGACCAGGGCCGGGCCCGCATGGTCGACGTCTCGGACAAGGCCGCGACGGCCCGCGAAGCCATCGCCGTCGGCTTCGTACGGATGACCGCCGAGACCCTGGCCCTGGCCATCTCCGGGACGGGTCGCAAGGGCGATGTTCGCGCGGTGGCCGAGATCGCCGGCGTCATGGCCGCCAAGCAGACCTCGAACCTCATCCCTCTGTGCCACCCCCTGGCCCTGTCCAAGGTCGAGGTGTCGGTCGAGCCGGCCGAGGACGGCCTGGCGGTGCGGGCCCGCGTCAAGACGACTGGCCCGACCGGCGTCGAAATGGAGGCCCTGACCGCCGTGTCGGTGGCCTGCCTGACGATCTACGATATGCTGAAAGCCGCCGAGAAGGGCATGGTTATCGAGGCCGTGCGCCTGATCGAGAAGACCGGCGGCAAGTCGGGTGACTGGCGAGCCGAATAGGCCAGCCTACCCCGCCGCCCTCCTGGCCAAGGCCGGCTGCCCGTGGCGGGTGGCCATGATCTCGCCGATCACCGCCACGGCCACCTCGAACGGCGCCTTGCCGCCAAGATCCAGCCCGATCGGCGCGCGCAGCTTGGCCAGGTCGCGTTCACTGACCCCCGCCGCCCGCAGCCGGTCCAGCCGCTCGCCCAGCCGTCGCCGCGCTCCCAGCAGCCCGACATAGGGCGCGGCCGAGGGGAGGGCGGCCAGCAGGGCGGCGTGGTCGATGTCCAGGTCGTGGCCGCAGATCGCGACGGCGGTCCAGGCGTCCAGGCCTATGGCGTCCAGCGCGGTTGGCACGCTGTCGCGGCGATACCGGACGCCCGCGAGCGGCGGCGGGTTCAGGGGGCCCTTGGGCCGCACCAGCGTGGTCTCGAACCCTGACTGGGTCCCCAGGCTGGCCACGGCCAGGGCCGTCGGGTCGCCCCCCAGCACGACAAGGCGAGGGGCCGGATCGAAGGCTCGGGCGAAGGCCTCCGGCCAGGGCGCGGTGAATTCGGGCGAGGGGCCGCAGACCCGTCGCCCGCCGTCGCTGATCCAGATCGCCGGCCGCCGCTCGGCCCAGAGGGTCAGCAACATGCGGGCGGCTGGATCGCCAGGGTCGATGCGCTCGACCAGAATCTCGACCCGGGCGCCGCACAGCAGGCGGATGTCCGGCCAAGGACTGCCCTCGCCGTAGACCAACCGTCGCGGTTGGCCGTCGGCCAGGCAGGCGCGGGCATGGTCCTCGACATCGGCCTCGATGCAACCGCCCGAAAGAAAGCCGGCGCGCGAGCCCTCGCTGAACACCATCTGCGTGCCGATGGGTCGCGGGCCGCCTTCGCCCAGGGAAATAATTGTCGCCAGCGCCGCCGGGCCGTGGGCCAGGGCGGTGGCCAGCGCTGGACGGATATCCTCGCAAAGGCCGTACAGCGGCCAATCTCCGGCGATTTCAAAGGTCAGGTCGAGCACTGGATCAAGGGGCTTCATCGCGGACGACATTAACCCCTCGGCAAGTTTCCAGAAACGCCTTCTTCAAACCTTGGCGCGTAGTCTTCTCGCCACTGGTGTTCCAATCCGCACGGATTTCCATGTCGCTTTCGGTTTCAAAACTTGGTCTTGCCGCCGCCCAGTTCGGACTGGACGGCATGAGCGCGTCGCCGCGCGCTCGGTCGCCGGAGACCGAAGCCCGCGACATCCTGGGCATCGCCGCCCGCGCTCAGCTGTCGGTGCTCGACGTCTCGGGCAATCATGGCCGCGCCGAGTCGGTGCTGGGAGACCTGATCCCGCGCCCCGTGCCGTTCCGTGTCACCATTCCCGCCGCCCGCGCCGATCGCGGCCCCGACTTCGTGGAAGCCGAGGCCCGCGCCTGCCTGCGCCGCCTGGCGATCGAACGCGCCGACGCCATCATCGTCTCCTCGCCGTCGGAACTGTTCGGCGTCCACGGCGCCGCCGTCTGGGATCGCCTGGCCCGCCTGCGCGACGAGGGGCTGTTCGCCAAGATCGGCGTCGCCGCCCACGCCAGCGACGATCCGGTGGGCGTCGCCCGCCGCTTCAAGCCCGACATTCTTCAAGCTCCAGCCTCCTTGCTCGATCAGCGCCTGCTGGCCGACGGCTCGCTAGCCCGCATCGCCGGTCTCGGGATCGAGGTTCAGTTGCGCTCGATCTTCTTGAACGGCCTGCTGTTCCTGCCGCCCGACCGCGTTCCGGCCCAGCTGAAGGGGGCCTCTGGCCGCCTGTCACGGGTGCGCCGGATGATCGCCGAGGGCCGTTCCGACCCCCTTCAGGCCGCCCTGGGCTTCGCCCTGTCGCGTCCCGAAGCCAGCGCCGTGCTGGTCGGCGTGACCTCCGCCGCAGAACTGTCGGCCGTGGTCGCCGCCGCCTCCAGCCCGCCGCCCGACCTCGACTGGGACGACATGGCCATCGACGATCCGGTGGCGCTCGACCCGCGACGTTGGGTCGCCTGACGGCCAGGCGAATCAAAGCCCAGCCTTCAGAAGAAGCTGGGAAATATGAGGGAGCCGAACGCCATGATCCTCGCCGTCGTCCAGGCCCGCATGGGCTCCAAGCGCCTGCCGGGCAAGGCTGTCGCCACCCTGCAAGGCGAGCCGATGATCCTGCGCCAGCTCGAGCGGCTGCGGGCCTGCCGGCGCCTCAACAAGATCATCGTGGCCACCAGCGGCGAGACCGATGATGACGGTCTGGCCGGCCTGGTGGTGTCGCGCGGATACGCCGTCTATCGCGGCGCGGGCGCCGACATTCTCGACCGCATCGCCCGTTGCGCCGAGGCGGCCGGTCCGGTCACCCACGTGGTGCGGATCAAGGGCGATGCGCCCTTCGTCGACGCCGGGGTGATCGACCAGGCGATCCACCTGGCCCAGACCAGCGGGGCGGCCTATACCTCCAACCGCGTGCAGCGCACCTATCCGGCCGGGCTTGAGGTTGAGGTGATCACGGTGGAGGCCCTTCGCGCCGCCGCCGCCGAGGTGCGCGACCCCCTGGCCCTGATCTCGCCGACCGCCGCCATTCGCCAAAGCCCCGACCGCTTCAGCCAGGCCCATTTGAAGGCCCGCCGCGACTGGTCACACCATGACTGGCGCGTAAAGACCCCGGCCGACCTGGCCTTCGCGCGCTCGATCTATGACGCGCTCTACGCGGCCGACCCCGGCTTCGCCATGGGCGACGTGTTGGACTTGGTGGAGAGCCACCAGGATCTCGGGCGCTTTGCGGCTTAATTCCTCCCCCTGTGGGGGAGGTGGTCGCGCAGCGACCGGTGGGGGGAGTTTCGGATAGTCGATCCAAGCTGTGGCCATCGGCAGATCACTCCCCTCTCCGTCGGCTTCGCCGACACCTCCCCCACGGGGGGAGGACTTCACGCGCGGGGCCGCTGAAGCGTTTGGGGAGGGTGCGAAGCGCCCGGGCTCCGCCCGGAGGTTTTGCAGATTTGATACCGTTTCGACGAAGACGAGCGCTTCGCGCGGCCTTCAGACGGGAGCCATCGGCGCGCGGGGTCTTAACCCGCTTCCGAAGTGGGCCCCCGGCGGGCGGAAGGCTAGCGAACCCTCCGGACCGTGCGGGCGATTTCAGCCCGCACCTGCTGACTTGTCCGCCTGCCTCGGGCGCCGGTGGTTTCGTCACACAAGGTGAGCCTGCCCCAACTCCAACCCAAGACGTCTCCGTGAGGGAAACCCGGCGGCCAAGCCTACCCGCTCGACCACTGCCCACCGCCCGTCAGGTCGCCGGCCGACGTCCCTCCCCGTGCGATGGGGTGAGAGCATTATGGGGGCGCCCAAAAGGGGTGAGCGTCAAAAAGACCGAGAAAGTTTAGAGTCTTCAATTCATGAGGCTTTAGCCTTTGTGCGCCGAGCGCCTACGACTGCTGACGGGGACATGCGCATGCGCATGTCCCCAAATCGCGTCGCGTCGTCTAGGTCCAGGCCCCATAAGGATCCACCGACGGCTTGCCCAGCGCCTGCGCCACGGCGGGGTGGGTCAGCTCTCCCGCCAGGACGTTGAGGCCCTTGGCCAGGTGGATGTTGCTCTTCAGCGCGTCCAGGCCGCGGTCGGCCAGGGCCAGGCCGAAGGGCAGGGTGGCGTTGCCCAAAGCTTCGGACGACGTGCGCGGCGCGGCGCCCGGCATGTTGGCCACGCAATAGTGCACCACACCGTCGACGATATAGGTCGGGTCGGCGTGGGTGGTGGCGTGACTGGTCTCGAAACAGCCGCCCTGGTCGATCGACACATCGACCAGCACCGAGCCGGGCTTCATCTGCTTGAGGTGCTCGCGGCGCACCAGCTTGGGGGCGGCGGCCCCGGCGGTCAGCACCGCACCGATGATCACGTCGGCCTTGAGGATCTCCTCTTCGACGGCGGCGAAGGTCGAATAGCGGGTGAGGATGCGGCCCTGGTACAGGTCGTCCAGCTCGCGCATGCGGGGGATAGAGCGTTCCAGCACCACCACCTCGGCGCCCAGGCCGGCGGCCATCCGGGCGGCGTTGGAGCCGACCACGCCGCCGCCCAGCACCACCACGCGGGCCGGGGGCACGCCGGGGACGCCGCACAGCAGCAGGCCCATGCCGCCATTGTGCTTGAGCAGGGTCTCGGCCGCCGAGAAGACGGCGATGCGGCCGGCCACTTCCGACATCGGGGCCAGCAGCGGCAGGCCGCCCTTGGCGTCGGTGACGGTCTCATAGGCGATGGCCGCGCAACCGCTGGTCAGCAGGCCTTCGGTCTGGGCCGGGTCGGGCGCCAGGTGCAGGTAGGTGAACAGGATGTGGCGAGGCGTCAGGCGCTCCCACTCGATTTTCTGCGGTTCCTTGACCTTGACGATCAGCTCCGCGCCTTCGAACACCGCATCGGCGTCCGCCGCGATGGTCGCGCCGGCCTTGACATAGACGTCGTCGGCATAGCCCGCGCCCAGGCCAGCGCCGGACTGCACGAGCACCGAATGGCCGTGACCGACATATTCCCGGACGGCGGTGGGGGTGAGGCCGACGCGATGTTCGCCGGGCTTGATTTCGGAAGGCACGCCAACGCGCATGATAGTCTCCTCCTAAGGGCTTTTGACGCTGGTTTACGCCCGTGCGCCCGCAGGTTCCTGGGGCATTTCATGCGACGAGAACCATGGTATGCAGGAATCCTGCGCCACGGAGCCCTCACGGTGAAAAAAGCTGCGGTCATCCTCGACGCCTTCGATCGAAAGCTGCTGACCCTGCTGCAGCGTCGCGGCCGAGCCAGCTATGTGGAAATGGCCGAGGCGGTGAATCTTTCCGAATCCGCCTGTCTGCGTCGCGTGCGGGCGCTGGAGGAGGGCGGGGTGATCGGTCGTTACGCGGCGGTGATCGACGAGCGCGCGGTGGGCCTGCCGCTCAGCGTCTTCGTCACCGTGACCTTGTCGTCTCAGGCCGAGGCGACGCTCAGCGCCTTCGAGAAGGCGGTGTCCCACGTGCGCGAGGTGGCCGAGTGCTACCTGATGACTGGCGGCTCGGACTATTTGCTAAGGCTGGTGGTGGCCGATGTCGATGACCTGGAGCGGGTGCACGCGCGAGAGCTGACGCGCATCCCCGGCGTGGTTCGGGTCAGCTCGTCGATCGCCATGCGCACAGTGGTCAAACGTGTCGAATTGCCGCTTTGAAACCAACCTTTCGTTGCGGCGGGGTTAACCTTCCCCTGCCAGGACTGGTCTCCACCAATCGCGGTTCTTGTCGGGGGATGAGATGGTTTCGAGACGACTCCTGCTAGGGGCTTTGGCGTCCGGCCTGGCCGTGCCCGTCATGGCCTGGGCCGAGGGCGATACGCCGTCGGTTCTGACCCGCAAGGGCCGCCGCACGCGCCGGGCGCTGAAGTCCCAGCCCTCCGACAAGGCCGCGCTCGATAAGGTGTTGGCCGAGGTCAAGCCGCTCGAGGGCGCCGAGCCGGTCGAGGCCGTGCATGTCGAGCCGCCGCGGGTCAGTCCCGACGAGGCCCTCGGCCGGCTCAAGCAGGGCAACGCCATCTTCTCGCGTGGCGGGGCCAGTATCGCCCTGCCGGGCGCGGCCCGGATCGCCGAGATGGCGGCTGGCCAGAAGCCGTTCGCGGTGATCGTCGGCTGCAGCGACAGCCGCGTCGGCCCCGAACTGATCTTCGACTGCAATCTGGGCGAACTGTTCGTGGTCCGTGTGGCTGGATCGACAGTGGGCCAGGAGGGCCTGGGCTCGATCGTCTACGCCGTCGAGCATCTGGGCGCGCCGCTGGTGGTCGTGCTGGGTCACACCAAGTGCGGCGCGGTCGGGGCGGCGGTCGATGTGGCCACCAAACATATCGACCTGCATGGTGCGCTGCTGAACATGGTGCTGCCGATCTTGCCGGCGGTGCTGGAGGCCCAGGAGCGCCACCCAGCCGACCTGCAGGACGCCGCCATTCGCCAGAATGTCCGCGACACCGCCGCCCGCCTAAAGGTCGCCGACGGGGTGCTGGCGGCCAAGCTGGCCGAGGGTCGTCTCAAGATCGTCTCGGCTTGCTACGACCTTTCCACCGCTCAGGTCGCGTTCGACGCTTAAAATCCTTCTCCCCCTGAGGAGAAGGTGGCGGCCCAAGGCCGACGGATGAGGGGTCGCGCGCAGCTTTCCGCAGCAGGCAGCCGACTCTTTCATCGACCCCTCACCCGACCTCGCTCCGCGAGGCCACCCTCTCCCGCAAGGGGCGAGGGAAAGTGCTCGCTGATCCGTTGACCCCTTCCCCGGCTTAGGTTCAAGTCCACCCCAATACGCGCGAGTTGGGGGACTACGGGATGTCGACGGACGAGACGCCGCCGGTGAGCGGACGCGAAGCCATCGCCGCCCGTTGGGCCCAGTTCAAGAGCAAGATTCCGCCAAGCCTGAAGTCGCCCCTGGCGGCCGTGGCGCTGGGCGCCCTGGTCGTTGGCTTCGGCGGCGGCTTCGCCGTGGGAAAGGTCTCCGATCTCGGCTGGTTCGGTGGCAAGTCGGCCGCGACGGCCACCGCGCCCAAGGCTCAGGCCTGGTCGCTGTTTGGCAAGCCCCGCTCCGCCAACGCCCCGCGTCGCGGCGTTCCCAAGCCCGAGGGCTTCGCCGTCTGGCAGAGCCGCATCGACAGCTCCGGCGCCGCGCCGATGGCCTGTATCCGGATGAGCAAGGCGCTCGACCCGTCCAAGCCCTATGCCGACTTCGTGCTGCTCTCGCCCGATATCGGCCACCAGCCGGCCGTGCGGGTAAAGGATGACGAGATCTGCGTCGGCGGCGTCGGGTTCACCGACCATCGCGTCACCCTGCTCAAGGGCCTGCCCGGCCGCAACGGCGAGACCCTGGGCGCCAATGCCGATGTCGACTTCACCTTCGGGGAGAAGCCGCCCTATGTGGGCTTCGCCGGCGACGGCGTGATCCTGCCGCGCGAGGAATCCGACGGCGTGGCGCTTGAGACCATGAACGTCTCCAAGCTGGCCATCGAGGTCTGGCGGGTGTCGGACCGCAACCTGGTGCGCAAGTCGATCAGCGCCCCCGACCCGACCGGCGAGGGCGACTACGCCAGCGACTATGGCGACGACAGCCCCGACGACGAGGGCCGCCAGGTCTGGAAGGGCGTCATCAACGTGGATGGCGCGGCTGGCCAGAAGGCGACCACCGTCTTCCCGCTCGGCGCGGTGCTGAAGGAAATGAAGGCTGGCGGCTATGTGATCAAGGCGCGCGACGCCTCGGGCGGCCGCAAGCCGGAAGGCGACGAGGAGCCGGCTCCGGCCCAGGCCCGCCGCTGGATCATGTTCACCGACATGGCGCTGATCGCCTATGATGGCGACGAGTCTCTCGACGTCGTGGTCCGCTCGCTGAAGACCGCCAAGACCCTGTCGGGCGTGCGCGTGGCCCTGGTGGCCAAGGACGGCGAGGACTTGGCGCAGGCCAAGAGCGACGCCGACGGCCGGGTGCGCTTCCCCCGCGCCCTGATGGACGGCGAGGGCGCGTCGCATGCCAAGATGGTCATGGCCTACGGCGGCGAAGGCGACCTGGCGGCGCTGGACCTGGATCGCTCGCCGGTCGACCTGTCCAAGCAGGGCGTGGGGGGCCGCACCGAATCGGACGGCGGCCGGGCCGTGGCCAGCGACATCGACGGCTTCCTCTACGCTGATCGCGGCATCTATCGCCCCGGCGAGACCGTGCACCTGACCGCCATGGTCCGCGACCGGCTGGCCAAGGCGGTCAATGACCGCAAGGGCTATATCCTGGTCAAGCGCCCCTCGGGCGTCGAGTTCCGTCGCTACGCCTTCAGCCGGGCCGACGCCGGCGCGGTGCTGGCCGACATCGCCCTCCCGCGCAGCGCGCCACGCGGCCGCTGGACCGCCGTGCTGATGATGGAGGGCGTCGAGGCGCAGGCGGGATCTCTGAGCTTCAGCGTCGAGGACTTCGCCCCGCAACGCCTGGCGGTGACCGCCACGGGCCAGGAGTCCGTACCGATCGCCGGCGGCCAGGCGCGACAGATCGACGTCTCGGCCCGCTTCCTCTACGGCGCGCCGGGCGCGGGTCTGCAGACCCAGGGCGAGGCGCGGCTAAAGATCGACAGCGATCCGTTCCCGCAGTTCAAGGACTTCCAGTGGGGCGACGCCCTGACGCCCTTCGACGAGAAGTTCATCGAGCTGGGCACGACCGTCACCGACGGCGACGGCCACGCCATGCTGAACCTGGGGACGAGCGACGCGGCTGACACCGCCCAGCCGCTGGTGGCCTCGGTCACCGCCTCGGTGTTCGAGCCCGGCGGCCGTCCGGTGCGCGAGAACCTCGAGCTCAAGGTGCGCGGCAAGCCGGTCTATTACGGGGTCAAGGTCGAGCAGGGCGACGCCGGGCGCGGCGATCCGCCGGTCAGCCTGGAGATGATCGCGGTCAACGCCGCCGGCGTCCGCGTCGGCGCGACGGCGACCTACACCCTGATCAGCGAGAACTGGAGCTATGACTGGTTCCAGCAGGACGGTCGCTGGCAGTGGCGGCGCACCAGCCGCGACGCGGTGGTGGCCAAGGCCACGGTCAATATCGGCGCCGGCCAACCCGCGCGCTTCAACCGCCGCCTCGGCTGGGGCGACTATCGCCTGGTCGTCGAGGGGGCCGATGGCAGCGAGACCGTCACCAAGTTCTCGTCCGGCTGGGGTTCGCCCGCCAAGGAAGGCGAGGCGCCCGACTTCGTGCGGGTCAGCGCCGGGACCAAGAGCTACAGCCAGGGCGACACGGTGGAAATCGCCATCAAGTCACCCTATGCCGGCCAGGTGCAGGTGGCGGTCGCCACCGATCGCCTGATCGACTTCAAGACCCTCAGCGTTGGCGAGAACGGCACGACCGTGAAGCTGAAGACCTCGGCGGCCTGGGGTGGCGGGGCCTATGTGCTGGTCACGGTGATCCAGCCGCGCGACCCGGTCAGCTCGCCCAAGCCCAAGCGGGCGCTCGGCCTGATCTATGTGCCGCTCGATCCCAAGGGCCGCAAGCTGACGGTGGATATCGGGACGCCGGTGAAGCTGGACTCCAAGGCGCCGGTCGAGATCCCGATCAAGGTGCAAGGCCTGGGCTTTGGCCAGAAGGCCAAGGTCACCATCGCGGCCGTGGACGAAGGCATCCTGCGCCTGACACGCCAGGACAGCCCCGACCCGGTGAAGTGGTACTTTGGCAAGCGGGCCCTGACCCTGAACTATCGCGACGACTACGGCCGCCTGCTCGACCCGAACATGGGCGCGCCGGCCAATGTCAATTTCGGCGCCGACGAACTGGGCGGCGAAGGCCTGACGACCACGCCGATCAAGACCGTGGCCCTGTGGTCCGGCATCGTCGAGACGGGGCTGGACGGCAAGGCGGTGGTCAAGCTGCCGGCCGCCGACTTCAACGGCGAGTTGCGGATCATGGCCGTGGCCTGGACCGACACCGCCGTCGGCTCGGGCGCCAAGGCGATGACCGTGCGCCAGCCCGTGGTCGCCGACCTCAACCTGCCGCGCTTCCTGGCCCCCGGCGACAAGCCGATGGCCACGCTGGAGCTGCACAATGTCGAGGGCAAGGCCGGGGCCTATACGGTCGAGGCCTGGTCCACCAACGGCATCGCCGTGGCCTTCAAGAAGATCATTACCCTGATGCTGGGCCAGCGGGTCGCCGAGAAGATTCCCTTCCTGGCGCCCAATGTGACGGGCATCGGCAAGATCGGCTTCAAGGTGGCCGGGCCGGGCTTCAACACCAGCAAGGACTACCCGATCCAGACCCGCCTGGGCTGGGGCGACGTGGTGCGCACGACGACCGAACTGGCCCAGCCGGGCGAGACCTATACGCCCGACTATCGGCTGATGTCGGGGCTGGCGGCCGGCGACGTGACGTTGCAGGTCAGCTATTCGCCGATCCGCGGCTTCGACCCGGCGGCGATCGCCGTGGCCCTTCAGCGCTATCCCTATGGCTGCACCGAGCAGCTGGTCTCGACGGCCTATCCGCTGCTCTACGCCCAGAGCGTGTCCAGCGATCCCAAGCTGAAACGCAACCCGGCCATACTGGCCGCGGCGGTGGGCAAGCTGCTGGACCGCCAGACCCTGGACGGGGCCTTCGGCCTGTGGCGGGTCGGCGACGGCGAGGCTGACGCCTGGCTGGGCGCCTACGCCACCGACTTCCTGGTCGAGGCCAAGGGCCAGGGCATAGCGGTGCCCGACGAGGCGATGGACAAGGCGCTGAACGCCATGCGCCAGATCAGTCGTCCCGACAGCTGGACCTCGATCTCCTACCGCACCGAATATCCCGAATGGTGGGCCGCCAATCCCGACGCCTCGAAGAAGGCGACGGAGCGCATGCGCCGCCGGGCCTCGGCCTACGCCCTCTACGTGCTGGCCAAGGCCGGGCGCGGCGACCTGGCGCGGCTGCGCTGGTGGCACGATGTGCAGATAAAGGACGAGGACCAGCCCCTGGCCAAGGCCCAGGTGGCGGCCGGCCTGGCCTTGATGGGCGACCAGGCCCGGGCCCGCTCGGCCATGCGCCAGGCGGTCAAGTCGCTGGGCTGGCGCGACGAGAGCGACTGGTACCAGAGCCCGCTGCGCGACGTCGCCGCCGTCACCGCCCTGGCGGCCCAGGCCGGCCAGATGGACGTGGCCCGGCAGCTGCAAAGCCGGCTGGAGAACGTGGTCAAGGATCCGGACGCCCTCAACACCCAGGAGCAGGCGTCGCTGCTGTTCGCGGCCAGCCAGCTGCTGAAGGCCTCGGGTCCGATGACCATCGACGCCCAGGGCGCGGTGGCCCTGCCGCCGGCCGGCGGTTCGCCGCGCTGGGCCGTGGGCAAGCTGACCGACGCTCACTTCACCAACCGGGGCAAGGGCGCCCTGTGGCGGACAGTCAGCGTTCGCGGCACGCCGATCCTGGCGCCGGGCGCGGCGAGCAACGGCTTGTCGGTGGGCAAGCGGCTGTTCTCGATGACCGGCGGAGCGATTGATCCCAGCCAGATTCATCAGGGCGACCGGGTGATCGTGCTGGTTTCCGGCCGCTCCATGCAGGCCCGCTCCACCGCCCTGGTGATAGACGACGCCCTGCCGGCCGGCTTCGAGATCGAGACCACGCTCGGCGCCGACGACGCCCAGAACGGCCCGTTCAAGTTCCTGGGCGAACTGACCAATCCGGATGTCCAGGAAAGCCGCGACGACCGCTACATCGCCGCGCTCGACCTGGCGGGCAACAAGCCGTTCGCCATGGCCTATGTGGCGCGGGCCGTGACGCCGGGCGAATTCTTCCTGCCTGGGGCGATCGCCAAGGACATGTACCGGCCGAGCCTCAATGCGCGCTCTGACGCGGGGCGGATCAACGTGGCGCCGGGAGGGTAGGGACCCACCTGCCCCCACCTGACCGCTTCGCGGTCTGTCCGCCCCATAGGGGGCGGAGTTCGCGCCAGGGCGCGGAGGGGGCAAGTCCGCCGCCGAATAGCGTCCATGTTCACCATCCCCCGTCTGACCCGCCTTCTCGTCGCCTTCGTCGCCCTGCAGGCCGCGCTCTTCGCCCTGAGCGCCGCCTTGCCGCCAGACATGGCGCGGGCCAAGCGCTCGTCACCCGTGGTGCTCGATCATCGCGGCGCCTGGCTGCGCGCCTTGCCCGTGGAGAACGGCCGCTGGCGGGTGCGGGCCGACCTCCAGCGCACGGACCCGACGTTTCAAAAGCGCCTGATCGCCGTCGAGGACGCACGGTTCTACGGCCACCTCGGTGTCGACCCCTTCGCCCTGGCCCGCGCCACGGGTTCGGCGCTGATCCATGGCCACGTCAGCTCCGGCGCCTCGACCCTGACCATGCAGACCGCCCGACTTCTCGAGCCGCGCCCGCGCAACCTGGGCTCCAAGCTGATCGAAATGGTCCGCGCCGCTCAGCTGGAGTCGCGGTTGACCAAGCGCGAGACCCTGGCCCTCTACCTGACCCTGGCCCCCTATGGCGGTAATCTGGAGGGCGTTCGGGCCGCCAGCCTGGCCTATTTCGGCCATGAGCCGACCAGCCTGACCGACGGCGAGCAGGCCCTGCTGATCGCCCTGCCGCAGTCGCCCGAGGCCCGCCGCCCCGACCGTCGGCCCGAAGCCGCCCGCCTGGCCCGCCGCGCCGTGCTCGACAAGATGGTCAAGGCGCGGGTGCTGACCGAAGCGGCGGCCAGCGAGGCCGACGCCGAACCTTTGCCCAAGCGCGGGGCCTTCCCGACCCTGGCCTGGCACTTGGCCGGCGACTTGGCCGCCGCTGCGCCGGCCAGCCAGCCCAGCGTGGTCTCGACCATCGACGCGGGGCTGCAGACGCGGCTGGAGCCGATGGCCGCCGCCGTGGCCGCCGCCCAGGGACCGGAGGTCACCGCCGCCATCCTGGTGGTCGAGATCAAGGGCCGCGCCGTGCGGGCCCTGGTCGGCTCAGCCGGCCGCGACCGACCAGGGGGCTGGATTGACCTGACGGAGGCCGTGCGCTCACCGGGTTCGGCCCTCAAGCCCTTCATCTACGCCTTCGCCTTTGACGACGGGACCCTGGCGCCCGACACCCAGATCGACGACGCCGCCACCCGCTTCGCCGACTACCAGCCCGAGAACTTTGACCACGTCTTCCACGACAAGGTGACGGCCCGCGAGGCCCTGGCCTATTCGCTGAACGTCCCCGCCGTCGCCACCCTGGAAAAGGTCGGTCCCGAGGTGTTCGCCACCCGTTTGGAGAGCGCGGGCGTCAGGCTGGTGCGTCCCAAGACGGCGATCAAGGCGTCGGGCCTGGCCCTGGCCCTGGGCGGGGCGGGGATCACGCCGCGCGACATGGGCGTGCTCTACGCGGCGCTCGGCGACGGCGGTGTGGCCAAGCCCCTGGCCTTCACCCAGGCCGAGGCGAAGGCACGCGAACACAGCGGCGGAGCCCGCATCGTCCGACCCGAGGCGGTGGCCCAGGTGCTCGACATTCTGCGCGAGGCCCCCGCGCCGCGTGGCCGTGCGCCCTCGGCCCTGACCAAGGGCGGACCGGCCATGGCCTTCAAGACCGGCACCTCCTACGGCTTCCGCGACGCCGTGGCCTGCGGGGTGGTCGGCGGCTATGTAATCATCGTTTGGACCGGCCGGGCCGACGGCGGCGCGCGGGGCGGACTGACCGGACGCGACGCCGCCCTGCCGCTGCTGTTCGACGTCGCCGACGTGGTCGGGGCGCCGGCCATCGCCCCACGCCCCATCGCCCCGAAGTCCGCGCCTGGCGCCCTGCAGCGGCTGCAACAGGCGTCGGAAGGCCCCCGCCTGATCTTCCCGCCCGACGGCGCGACCGTGCAGGTCGACGCGGTTGGCCCCCGGTCCCGGGGCCTGGTCATGGCGGCCGGCGGCGATAACCTGACCTGGTACGTGGCCGGCCAGCGCCTGGCCTCCGACCCGGTCAGCGGCAAGGTGATCTGGAAGCCGGCGGCGCCGGGCTTCTATCGGCTGCGGGTGGTCGACGACCAGGGCCGCGCGGCTGCGGCGCGGGTGCGGATCAAAGCCCCGAGCATCGCGGCGAAGTAAGGAGTGAAACGATGAAGACTATCGCCTTCAGGGCGACGCTGCTCGCCCCCGATCTCAGCGCGGCGTCCTGTGCCTCGTCGGGCCATTGCCGCCTCGGAGAGCGGCGCGTCACTTGGGCGACAGGGCATGAAACCTCGCCGGAGGGCGTGGACGCCCTTATGGTTGCCTCACGTGCCAGCCGACCAAGGTCGGCCGACTGCTCCACGGCGAGAAGCGGATTCCTAATACCAAAAGCCCCTAGCTCTGGCTCCGACAGGATTCCCTGACTGGCCGGACAGTGATTCACGCTCCTGGTTGCAAGGGAGGTCGTGGATGTCCGCCATCAAGCTTCGAGTCGATTATGACGCGGCGCGGACCCGTCGGCTGGCGGCGCGGGCCAAGGATCCAGATCAGGTGCGGCGCCTGCTGGCGCTGGCGGCGGTTTATGAAGGCCGCAGTCGAGCCGAAGCGGCTGAGTTGGCCGGCAT